>NZ_JBFUHN010000003.1:0-196318 GCF_056402375.1 Variovorax sp. P4_B10
GCTCGCGAGCTCGCGAACGGGTCGCCGCCGGTGTTGCCCGCCTTTGCGGCCGGTGGCGCGTCGCTGCGGCTCGAATCCTTGATGCTCGGACGCCTGCGCATACCGGTCGACCAGGCGGCCGGTATGCAGGTGCCCTTTCGCGGAAACGGTGGCGCGAACGGCGGGTCTTTCCGCTATGTGGCGGCCGCAGACGTGCTCGATGGCCGGCTGGCGCCGGGCGAGTTGAAGGGCCGGATCGTGCTCGTGGGCGCCACCGCGCCGGGCCTCCAGGACCTGCGCGCCACGCCAGTGAGTGCAGCGTTTCCCGGTGTCGAGGTGYATGCCAATGTCGTCTCGGCCCTGCTCGACCATCGGCTGCTGGCCGTGCCGGACGAGGCGCCCGCCTACGAGGTGCTCACCATCCTGGTCGCGGGGCTCGCGCTGGCGTTCGGGTTGTCGTTGCTGTCGGCGCCGCGCGCGGTTCTGCTGGGCGCGGGGACGATCGCCGTGCTGGTGGGCCTCAACACCTGGCTCTATGTGAGCCACGGCCTGGTGTTGCCGCTTGCATCGGCGCTCGTCATGGCGGCGCTGGCTTTCGTGCTCAACATGAACTGGGGCTACTTCGTCGAATCGCGTGCGCGGCGCGGGCTGGTGCGGCTCTTCGGCACCTACGTGCCGCCGCAACTGGTCAACGAGATGCTCCTGCATCCGGACCGCTACAGCATGCGCGCCGAGAGCAAGCAGATGACCGTGATGTTCTGCGACATGCGCAACTTCACCCGGCTGTCCGAGCAGATGGCGCCGGCCGAATTGCAAGCCTTCCTGAACACCGTTTTCAGCCGGCTCACCCACGTGATCAGCGCGCACCGCGGCACGGTCGACAAGTACATGGGCGATTGCGTCATGGCCTTCTGGGGCGCGCCGATCGACACGCCCGATCACGCGGCGCTGGCCGTGCGCGCGGCACTCGACATGGCCGATGCCGTGCGCGAACTCAACCGGACCCACCGCGCGAGCGGTCTCCCCGAGATCAGCGCGGGCATCGGCATCAACAGCGGCGTGATGAGCGTCGGCGACATGGGCTCCGCCGCACGCCGCAGCTACACCGTGGTCGGCGATGCGGTCAATCTGGCATCGCGGCTCGAAGGCCTGAGCGGCCACTACGGCGTCGAGATCGTGGCGAGCGCCACGACACGCGAACTGGCGCCCGGCTACGCCTGGCAGGAGCTGGACAGCGTGCTCGTCAAAGGCAAGGCGCAGGCCGTTGCAGTCTTCACGCCGCTCGCCGCAGGCGCGGACACAGCCGTTTCGGCGCAGCAAAAAGAGCAGCTCGAGCGGTGGGCCCAGGTGCTCGAGGCCTACCGCCGCCAGGACTGGGCCGTGGGCCGGAGCTTGCTGGAGCCCCTGCTCGCCGCGGATGCCAAAAAAGTCCTTTACCAGCTCTATGCCCAGCGATTAGCCTCCATGGCGTTGCGTCCGCAAGACCCAAGCTGGGACGGCGCAACCCGGTTCGAAACCAAATGACGACAGACACATACAAGGGGTCTCTCACAATGCAGGTTCGTGTGCTGGGTTGCTCGGGCGCCATCGCCAAAGACTGCCGCACCACCTCGTTTCTGGTCGACACGGACCTGCTCGTCGATGCCGGTACCGGCGTCGGAGACCTCACGCTCGACGAGATGGCCCGCATCGACGACGTCGTGCTCACGCACAGCCACCTCGACCACATCGCCGCACTCCCCCTGATGATCGATGCCGTGGGCAGCCGCCGGACGCAACCGCTGCGCGTGCATGCACTGCGCGCCACCATCGAGGCCCTGCGCGCCCATGTGTTCAACAACGTCATCTGGCCCGATTTCGAGAGCATCCCGAGCCCCGAAGCGCCGTTCGTGAGCTTCCACGACATCGCGGTCGGGCAGACGCTGCAGCTGGGCAGCTGCGCGCCCAAGCTGATCGAAGTGCTGCCGGCCGTCCACACCGTGCCGGCCTGTGGTTTTGCCGTGCGCCGCGCCGAAGGGGGCGCTCACTGGGTCTTCAGCGGAGACACAGAGCGCAATGCGCCTTTCTGGGACCGCGTCAACGCGCTCGACGTGGCCATGCTGGTCATCGAAACGGCCTTTAGCAGCCGCGAGCAGGCCCTGGCGGAACGCAGCCTGCACCTCTCTCCCGCGGTGCTGGCCGAGGAACTCGCGCACATCGATCCGGGGAAGCGTTACCCGATCTACATCACCCACACCAAGCCGGCGGAAACCGAGGAAATCATGAGCCAGATCGAGACCCTGGCAGGGCGCCAGGTGGCGGGGTTGGCGCAGCGGGATATTCGCTGGCTGAAGGCGGATGGGGTCCTGACTTTCTGAGCTTGCCGCCGGTGCGACATGACAAATTTGTCACCGCCTGTAGCATCTTGAAGCAAGTTGTGTCACTTGGTGTAACACCAAGGTGAACAAAGGTGACGCTTTCAGTCAGTGCAGGGGGAGAAACCGGGTGGCACAGATGCTGCAGAAGATACTGCGCTCCGGGCTGGTTCCCGGGCTTTACAAACCAACCTGGAGTTAGTGAATGAACCGTCGTTCCATCGCACGCAATGTGCAAAAGGGTTTCACCCTGATCGAGTTGATGATCGTTGTGGCGATCATTGGTATCTTGGCTGCTATCGCGATTCCGCAGTACCAGACGTATGTGGCGAAGTCGCAAGTTCAACGTGTCGTTTCTGAATCGGGTTCGCTGAAAACGGCAATTGAAACATGCCTGCTGGACGGGAAGACGGCTGTTGGCGACCCTGCCACCGCCGGCAATTGTGATCCCCAGGCAACCGGTTCGAATCTTCAGGCTGGCGGTGGTAACGCAGCCCCCACGATTGCCACGCTCCCCACTGGCACGGACGTTCCGAAGGTGGTACTGTCCTCCACAGCTGCATCCACCATTGTGGCTACGTTTGGTAATAGCGCTGCGACTACGCTGAAGGCTGGCCCTGGCACTATTACTTGGTCGCGTGCTCTGGACGGTACTTGGACATGCCAAGCCAAGAGCGTTGACGCCAAGTACGTTACTTCGGCTTGCCCGCTGTAATTCGGTTTGCTGATGAAGCCGCCTACGGGCGGCTTTTTTTTTCCCCAACGTTGACTTAGTAGATGGTAAATCAAACATGACAACCAGTGTGCCGTCAAAAAAGCGGGCCCTAGGTTTCACGCTGATTGAATTGATGATCGTAGTTGCAATCATCGGCATACTCGCGGCGATCGCAATTCCTCAATATCAAACTTATGTCTTCAGGTCTCAGGTTCAGCGCGTGATCGGCGAGTCTGGATCCATCAAGCCGGCGGTAGAGGTCTGCTTGTCGGAAGGTAAGACCAACGTTGGAGATCCTGCGACGGTTGGAAATTGTGATCCTCAGGCCACTGGTTCGAATCTCCTGGTGACTGCGGGCAACGCGGCTCCGACAACTGCAGTAGTCTGGTCCGCAGCAGGCACTGGTGTTCCGCAAGTCTCCCTGTCCACTACCGTTTCCTCAACGATCGTGGCGACATTCGGAAATCTCGCAGGAGCGCCCCTACAGGGCGCAACGGCCGGAACCATTACATGGGCGCGCGACCTGAACGGATCCTGGAGCTGCAAGGCTGCCAACATCGATGCGAAGTACGTTTCTTCAGCATGCCCGCTCTAGTGGGTGATCCGCCTCGGGCCAACAGGCGCAGGCAAAATCGCTCAGATGAGTTTCTTCGCAACGTATGCCAGCGCTGACGACACTGCCAAGCAAAACTTTTCTCCCCTGATCTGCAGCGCACTGATTGCGTCGCCTTTTCTCTTTCCGATTGTTGCTGGCCCCTCGGTCAACGTCTGGCAACAGCTGGTGTCTTGGCTCTGCATCGCGGCCTTGCTCCTCTTGTCTGGAGCGAAGCATCTCAAGCCGCATCCATCGGTAACCTTGTGGCTCGCTGCGGGTGCGGTGCTCATCGCGGTCTTCCAGAGCCCTCGTCTCGGAATCGGCCCCAGGCTGTCTGCCGTCGCAGTCGTGTTCGCAACCGGCATGGCCGCCTTCGCCGGTGCTGCGCTCGTGCAGGATCGCGCGCGGATGCAAGCCGCGCTGGCTCACGGCCTGCTGTGGGCAGGAACCGTCAGCGCAGTGCTTGGATTGCTCCAGTACTACGGCCTCGCCGGCCTTCTCCATCCGTGGACCACCGAACCCGGCGCCGGCCAGGCCTTCGGCAACCTGCGGCAACGCAATCAATTCGCAAGCCTGATCGGCATGGCGCTGATCGCGGCGCTTTGGCTCTACGCGCGCTATCGCGGCGGGTCGGTGCAGCGACGCCTGCTGTGGGTGGGCATGGTTTCGCCTCTGCTGGTCGCCGCTGCGGCGTCAACTCGCAGGCAGTGGTGTGGTGTCGACGGCATGATGCAGCGCCTGAGCGAAGGCGCGCCCATGGGGCAGAGCCGGCTCATTCTCTGGCGCAACGTGCTCACCCTGATCGCCGAGCGTCCGTGGACCGGTTGAGGGTGGGGCGAGCTGAGCTTCGCGCATTGCATGCACAGCACGCCTTATCCAGAGGCACGCTTTGTCGAAATTCTCGACAAAGCGCACAACTTGCCCTTGCACCTTGCGGTGGAGCTCGGCATTCCCGCCGCCGTATTGATTTGCGGCGGGTTTCTCTGGTTGGTGATTACCGCAAAACCTTGGCGTGAGCGCGAACCGTTTCGTCGAACTGCAGGGTTCCTGGCTGCAACCCAAGTGAACTTCGCCAAGCTCACGCTGACGCCAGTCACGCCCGCCAATGCTGAGAGGTGCGTGTACTGATCGGATGCATCCTGCATTTCTCGCCTGAGCTGAACCGCTGGGCCTCCATGAAGAAGCCCGTGCTGAAGCGGAGCGATTCAGCATCGCGTTTCCGCTCAAGCACGGGCTGCCGAACCTCCGTCCACTCAATCGATCGCCGGCACTTCCCGCCAGTTCAACAACCGCAGCGACGTCCCCTTGCCGAAGTCGATAGGCGGGGGGTGGAGCCCACCGTCCACGTCACCGGCAATGCCTTGCATCCTGCCGTTGTTGTTGATGATCTGGATGTCGGTAATTGCGCTGCTGTAGCTGACATAGGCAGTCCCCGCCGGAAGCAGCGCGGAGTTGCCCGATCCGTAGTTCACCGCATAGATGCGGCTTTGGCCGGAAGGGCTGCAGGCGTTGCCCGTTGTCAGCAGGCTCGAGAACAGCACCACGCCGTTGAACGAAGTCGGGTTCAGCACCATGCGCCAGGCAATGGTCGTGTCCTTGCCCAGGTCGAGGTACCAGCCTTGGGTGGTGCCGAAGTTCACCGGCGTGGTGCCCTTCAGATTGGCCTCCGTGATTTCCGTCAAAAGGCTCCGTGTCATCGGATAGGTGCCGCCGGTGCCAAAGCTTGCCGCATTGCCATCGACGAGGGCGTAGAAGCTCTGCGCCGCGGCCGAGCTGATGTCGACCGTATCCAGCAACTGGCCTGTGCCAAACATGACGTAGCGCTTCTTCGTTTTTGGATCGATTTCCACCAGCGGCTGCGTGGTGATCGGCTGCGCATTGCCATTTGCATCCGCAAGTGTTGCAAGCTTCAACGGTGCAGGGTAGAGGCCTGTGCTGCCCTTGGCGGCCGTCACGTCGAAGCGCCAGAGTTGGCCGTTCAGGTCACCGGCGTAAAGCGCATCGGCCGTTCCGTCGGTGAAGTCGCCAATGTAGGCGGTCGCCTGGGTCAGCCCCGCAGAAGAATTGCCGGTCTGAACCTTTTCGAGCAGCGCGCCGTTTCTCGGGTTCACGAAGTAGATGTAGCCGAAGCCATCGCCATTGTTGTAGCCCGAGGTGAACACCACCACCCAGCCATACTTTTTGGTCTTCAGCACGATGGGGGCCCCGAAACTGAATCCCAGCGTGTTGCTGACGCCAGTCGTCGCGCCCGTGAACTCCCAAAGAATCTTGGTCTTGACGACGTCTTCGGTCGTCATGCTTGCGGGATCGGTCACGTCGATGGCGTAGAAGCCCTTGCCCCCTTTGCCGAGACCGCCGATCAGAACGGTGCGCCAATCGGCGCCAGTGCCGGTTGCGCCGGTCGTGAAAGTGCCGCCGGCAGTGTTGAAGTCGATGTCGAAGGCCTTGGGCGAAGCGTCCACGTAGTAGTGGTGGTCGTAGTCCGGGTTGCCAAGCTGGCGCAGGCCGTCGAGCGAAGGCGTGGCCGGGCTGCCGGGGCCGGAGAACAACGGGCTGGGCACGTAGGCGAACTGCTCCTTGCCTGCGCTCGTTCCGGTCAAGGCGCCGTTGAAGGCGTGCAGCATGCCGTCGTTGGCGCCCGCATAGACCATGGTCGGCCGGCTGGCGCGCGCCGTCTTGAATGCGGCATACCCTGGGTTCACGGTGTTCGAGAGCTGTGCCGAAGGCGGACCTACGGGTGTGACCTTTGCATTCACGATGTCGCCAAGCAGCAGCGTGCGCCGGCGGTAGGGCTTGGTGTCGTCGGTGGCGGTTCTTTCCTTGCTGCGGTCTCCGCGCAGGTAGTTGAGGAAATCTTCGCTGTCATCGCCGGTTGCCCATGGCGTGTCGAGGGCGGTCAACTGGGCCGCCGTGAGATTGGCCTTGCGGAAAGGCACCCCCGCAGTGCCGCTCCAGGTGACCACCTGGCGGCCGGTATCCCAGCCCGCGCCGGTCAACTGGGCTTCAAGCGTCGTGGAACTGTTCCAGCGTTCGCTCAGCGTCGGCACGCCGCTCGGAAAGGTGAGCAGGCTGCCGGTGAGCACGCCGGTCCATCCGTTGGAATCGTATTGCGACGAGTAGGAAGCCGCACCTGCCGACGAAACTTGCGGGCTCGACAGCGAGAACGACGTGGTGTACGACTTGATGGCGTTGGCAATGCTGGCAAAAGCCCGCGTCAGCCCATCCACCATCGAGTCGGGGCGGCCGGCCGTGAAGTAGTTGTCCGGCCGGGGCTGCGTCGTGCCGGAGCCGCGCGTGTCCGTGAGCATGTCGGTGCTGGTTGCCCACCAGGTCTGCGGGATCGGGCCGGTGAAGGCGTAGGGGTCGAAGGTGCTCTGCAGATTCGTGGGAATCTTGAGGCCGCCGAATTTCGATGCCAGATAGAACTGGTTGTTCGCCTGAAAGGCCTGCTCGAGCACGTCGACCCAGTAGGTCTGCACAGTCTGCTTGCCGATGGTGTTGGGACTGCCGGCCACGTCGGGACGAATGTCCTTCGTGTTGGCATCGTAGGCGAGGCCCGCCATGCGTGCGGAGTTGTTGCTGCAGCAGTTGTTCGAGACGTTCGTCCGCGTGCCGAGGTCGTCGCCCATGCCTTGCAGCTGGCCGACCTTGTTGGTCGCCGTCACCGAATTGACCGTGGTGTCGGCGGTGACTGCCGTGGGCATGGCCGGCTCGTTGGCGGTGTTGGTGTTGCCCGGCAGATTCTTGTCCCCGTGGGTGTAGATGTCGCCGATGCCCAGAACGAAGTTGCGCTGGCACGAATACTGGATCGGGTCGTCCCAGTTGGTGATCACCGGGAAGCCGTCGAGCCGCGTCGCGGTGGTGGCGGTGTCCGTGGTGTTCAGGTTGCTCCACTCGGGCACATTGCCCAGATTCCGGTAATAGCGCAATGCCGCGTAATAGAGTTCGCTGACCGGGTCGTTGGACTTGTAGTTGCCCGGGATCAATTGGCCGAACTTGTTGAGGTAGTTGATCACCCCGCTGTCGCTGATGGTCACGCCATTGGCGGAAGTGGCCGCGGCATCCGTCGGGTTGGGGTTGCGAACGAAAACCCCGTTGTCGTCCCATTCCTTCTGGGTGTTGGCGACGTCCGGAAGGCCCGGCACCGGCTGCAACGGCCCGACGAATTTCTGACGCGCCCGCAGCACGCCACCGTCACGTCCATTGCCGCTTTCGTTCAAATAGCCGAACGCGCTGAAACGCATTCTTCGCGAATACTGCTGAATCAGTCCCTCGGGCTTCCAGTTGGAGCCGTACTGTTTGCAATTGCTCTCCACGCCACCGGGTGCCGTGGGCACGCACACCTTGTTGCGCATGGTGTAGTCGCCGGAGGTTGCTGCGCCGACGTCGCTCGTGAAGATGCTGAAGGAGTTGTCGCCTGGCTTCTTCCACGAGAACTGCAGGGATGCGCTACCGCTGTTCTCGTAGTACTCGAGCTTGACATCGAAGTTTTGCCCGGCGTTCAGGGTCACGGTTGCGTCGTAATCCGTCGCGCCCTGGTCGATCCACTTGTCGATCTTGAGAACGTTGGATATCCACAGACGCACGCCATCGTCGGCACGCACGCGGAAGGTATAGGTTCCGGTCGTTGGCGCAACGAACGTGCCTGTATACCGCGCCGCGAAGTTGTCCTTCCCGATGCCCGACACGGGCTCATTCGCACCCCAATCGTGATCGGCAGTGTCTTGGGCAACGGTCGCATCGACCGAGCCTGTCAGCGACTTGTTGGCCTTCTTGAAGTATTCACCCTTGAGCGTACCGCCGGTGGTGGTGATTCGCATGGCATAGCCCCGTCCATTGACCGAGATGCCGAGGCTGGTCGCTTGGGGGAACGGGGTCGCCCCGGCAATTTCGCTCACGGGCAGGTTGCGATCGGCGAACAGGCCTTGCCCTGAGTGATATCCCTTTTCCAGGATGGTCTCGGTTTGGGTATCCACCACGCGTCTGCCGCCGGTCATGGCCCAGCGGAACGGATCGATGGTTGCGGTTGCGGCCCAATTCAGGAAATTGCCGCTCCAGGTTCCCGCAACTGCGTTGCACTTGTGGGCCGTGGCCAAGCCGGTTGGATTGAAGTAGCTCTTGTCCCCTGTGTTGGTCTCGTTGCGGGTAGCGTCGGAGACATAGGTGTAGCACTTGTCCGGGTCGAAGTAGCCTAAGAAGGTGCTGCTGCTTGCGTAATCGGCCGTGTGCGCCGTGCGCGAAGCGGTCGGCCATTCCACTGACAGCGTCAAGGCCAGGTTGCCCGGTACGTTGGATGTTGAAAATACAGGCTGGTTTGCCAGGCTGGCGGCCTGGGTGGGGCCTGATATGCCCAGGAATGCGGCGGCAAGCGCAGCGGCGCAGGCAATGCGTGCGACAGAAACTGAGGGTGTATTCATGGCGTGTCCGCGATTCGTTATTCGGGTTTCGTGAAAGAGGACTGCAGAAACACCTGCGTATCGCGAGGGCCGTCCACGCGGACGCTCAATCTGTAGACCAATGCCTTGGGCGGTGGCGGCCGCTGCGATTCCTGCACGCTTCCGCCTCGCACGTCGGTGGTTGCCGGGGCATACACGCAGTTGCTCTTGCTTGACGCGCCGGGCGCGTTGCAGAGGCGGTCGATGACATAGCGAACCTTGACGTGGTCCTTGCGCGAGGTGTCTTCGATGTCTTTCGCAGCGCTGGCCACCGCATCGAATGCGCTGTCGCTGAGCAACGCGAGCGGAATGCCGCGATCGTTCGACGGCAGTCTTTCCGCGCTGTAGTTGACATCTTTCACGCTCACGAGATCGGCCCCGACGGCAGACAGCGCGCCGGTACTGAAGAGCTTCAACGCGGTGTCCGCGGCTTGTTCGCCCTGGTTGACCAGATCGCGCTTGAACGCCAGGTTGCCCGCGCTGGACAGCGAGGTGTTCATGGAGCGCATGACTGCCACGCCGCCGGCCAACAGGACGACCAGAACGATGAGGCAAAGCAGGAGCACGACACCGCGTTCTGCGGGTCGCCGGTGGAGGGGAATGTTCATGATGTAGGCAGCAACAGCACGTTGCGCAGCGGAATGGTGAATTCGACGAGCCGGTACCGGTAGCGGCGGTTGTCGCCTGTCAGCGCGACTGCGGGCCGAGGGCTTGCCGTGTCGCTGAACATGGCAGGAATTGCGAGCGAGACCTCATCCCTTTCGAGGGTGGCACTTCGCAGCACGAGGCCAACGCGGACGGCGACGACCTGTCTCGCTGTCGCCGGCGTGGTCATCATCGTCGTGATGTCATAGCCCGTTGCATCGGGAGCCACCCACGCGTCGAGGATCCCGTCCGTGTTCGTGTCGATGCCGTAGAGCGCGTGCATCTCCATCACGCCATCGACCAGTGCCTGGGAGGCATCCGTGCCATTGCTGCGCAGCATGTCGTAGCTGAACAGGGCCCGATCGGAGCTCACGCCGAACAGTTGGAACTGCACGTTCTTGGCGTCGTCGTTGCCCAGGAGAGTCAGGTTCGCCGTCCCGCTGGCGGCCAGCGTTTTGAGCGTGGTTCCGACACCCGCCGTGTAGTAAGTGCCGCTCAGGGTCAAAAGCTCGTTGCTTGCGCTGTCGAGAAAACTCGAGTCGACTTGCTCGAGCAGGCAGTCCGTGGTTCCGACCTGGCTGATCAATGCGAGATCGTTCTTCTTCATCTGAACCGTGTTATCCAGGCGCACGATGTTGTCGCTCGCGCCCGCGGCGATGATCGGGCGCGGCACGTCGCCTGCGGCGCCATTGCCGCTCATCACCATCAGCACGTCGGAGTTTCCGTCCGGAGACTGCCCTTTGCCAATCAGCAAGGGGGTGACGCGCAGGTTGGCGCTACCGGTGGCGCCCCCCAGGAATTTCTCGAATGGAACGGGAAATGCGGTCGCGCGCGGCAAGATCGCTGCATTGCCTCGTTTGGCCTGCAGCTTGCAGCCGAATACGCCAAGGTCCCACGACTGAGTGAAGCCGGAGCCGGCGCTGCGCACTGCACGGTCGAGCAGATAGGCGGCGTAGGAGCCCGATTGGCCCATGTCGTTGACCGATGTGGTCGTGCGCTTGGTCGATTCACCGAAGGTCACGGCGCTGGTGACGGCCAGCGTCACCACCAGGCCTATGGTCATGGCGACCAGCAGTTCGATCAACGTCAGGCCACGTTCTCGCGCGGCCCATGGAGTGTGCAACTTGTTCATCAGGGCAAGACGACGCGTGTCGTGAGTTGGCTGTCTGCATCGTGCGATGGGGCGCGCCAGGTAATGGTCACGGTGACGGCCGTGCCATCCGGCACCACATCTCCATTGCCGGCGGGCAGGCCGCCCGTTTGCGGGCTGCCGACACGTGTTTTCCAGTTGGCCAGGGCAGCCGCGGGAACGGTCACCGATTTGTTGAGCCACATCAATGCGACCACTTCGTTGGCGAGCAATGCAGCACGGTTGCGATCTTCCGCATCGCTCGAAAAGCTGATCGCGCGCGCCTGAAGACCAATCARGCCAAGCAGGCCGAGCGAAAAGAGCAGCACCGAAACCAGGACTTCGAGCAGCGCGACGCCGGTTTGGCCACGACGAGAAGAGGCGGGGGGGCGGTTCATGGTGATGCGGGGCAGCCGTCTGGCTGGCTGCCTGAAAGGGTTCTGGCCGGGTCGCACAAGCGAACCTGTCCGCCCAGTGCAACGGTGACCCGCAACGGGCGGTCGCCTGTGACGCTATCGCTCATCTGGACGGTGTACGAATACACGGCTGTTGCCGGGAGGCTGCAAGCAGCGCTGGTTACGCCTGGCGAGGCATTCGCAACGATGCGGCCAAGGGAGTTGAAGCAGATCGCCGCCGGCCCTGAGATCACGACGTTCGAGCCGACGTCGCGCAAGATGCCGGCTTCGACGAACGCGCTGGTTTCGCCGCTGGTCATCGACGTCACCGTGTTGATCGCCCAGTTGTTGCCATCGGTCTTGGCCGTGTAGCCGCTGGCACTGGGTTTGTCGTCCGTCAGCGAGAAAACAACCTGCCGGCTGCGGCGTGTGGCTTCGGACTGGGCGAGGCGCAGTCCGTTTTGCAACGAATCGCTGACTGTGCGGATCTTGTTGTTCCGGACCCATCCGATCATGGAGGGCGTGGCGAGCGCGGCAAGGAGCGCCATGATCGCGACGACCACGATCATCTCGACCAGGGTGAAACCGCTCCGACGCCGACAGGAGACCCGCTGTTTCAGCACGCCTGCCCCTTTTTCACGATCCACGAAGTGGTGCAGGTGCTGGTCCAACCCGACCACCCGGAAGGCATCCCGGTCGTAGCGCGCACGTTCAGTTCATTGATCGTGTAGACGGCGCCGTTGGCTGGGCCACTGCCCGCTGCCTTGAGCGTGTAGGTCGTTCCTGTGGGTGCGCCGGGTGCCGGGCAGGTCACCACGAAATTGCCGAAGGTGCGCTTGCTGGCGGCAACAGTGGAATCGCACGGCGGGACCAGCGTTCCCGACGTGGCATAGGTACGGTTGTCCTGGAAATAGCGCTCCATGTCGGCGCGCATGGTCGATAGGGCATTGGTACCGTCCACCACGTAGCCGCGCCGCACGTAATCCTGATAAACGGGAATGGCAATCGCGGCCAGCACGCCGACGATCACCACGGTGATCATCATCTCGATCAGCGTGAAGCCACGTGAACCGCGTCGATCTCTCATGGTTTGGCGCGGAACCAAATGTTGTTTCATTGACACCTTTCGGGCTCGTACGCTCCAAAAACGGAGTCGAGCAACAGTTGCAGACAGTTGTCAAAGAATGTCTCCAATTGTGTTTTTTTGCAAAACCGCTCGTCCGCCGTCCACGGCCATTCGTCGGCCCAGCCGGTCGGCACAATCGGTGAAATGACTTCCCGCGCAGCGCCCCTCGGGGCGTCGGCCCTCCCCTCCAAAGCCATCGGCGCCGTGCGCGCCGGCCTGGTTGCATTCCCTTTTCTCTGCCCGCTCGTGGCGGGCCCTTCGGTTCAGGCTTGGCAGTTGCTGGCAACCTGGGCCTGCGTCGCGGCGATGCTTCTGGCCATTCCTCCTGGCGTGCCGGCGCACGGCGTCTGGGCTTGGCTGACGGCCGGAATGGTGGCGATCATGCTTGC
Organism: Variovorax sp. P4_B10; assembly: GCF_056402375.1. Lineage (NCBI taxonomy): Bacteria > Pseudomonadati > Pseudomonadota > Betaproteobacteria > Burkholderiales > Comamonadaceae > Variovorax > Variovorax sp. P4_B10. The sequence continues at coordinate 12,763 of NZ_JBFUHN010000003.1, forward strand.
TTCACATGGCGCGGCCGCTTCGTGGCTTCCTGCTGTCGTGGTTCTGGGCGCCATGACGGCTGCGGCTTGCATAGGGGCTGGCATGGCGCGCGGCGGGCCATCCACCTCGGCGGTGCTGGCGGTGGGCGTCCTGGCGGCCGGCCTCGGCAGTGCCGTGCTTGGCCTGCTTCAGTACTACGGGCTGGCCGAGCCGCTGGTTCCCTGGACCACTGCGCCCGCCTTGGGCCAGGCGTACGGGAACCTGCGCCAGCGCAACCAGTTCGCCACGCTGATCAGCATGGCGCTGGTGGCCGTGCTCTGGATCCATGCCACGCAGACGTCTGTGCACAAGCGGCGTTGGCTGTTGGCGGCTGCCTTGCTGTTGCTGGTGGCCGCGGCGGCGTCTACCTCGCGCACCGGTTTGCTTCAGCTGCTGTCGATCGTGGGCGTTGCGGCCTTGATTGCGTGGCGGGAACGCCGCGGCGGGTCCGAAGGAAGAAGCGCCAGCATTCGCTTCAGCTTGCCGCCACCGCTGGTGCTGCTGGCCATGGTTCCGATCTATTTCGCTATCGCGTGGGTGCTGCCGCAACTCGCGGCAGGCGAGGTCGAGGGCATGATGCGGCGTCTGCAGGAAGGCGCGCCCGGCGATCACACCCGGCTGATTCTCTGGCGCAATGTGCTCGCGCTGATCGCCGAGCATCCCTTGACGGGCTGGGGCTGGGGCGAGCTGGGCTTTGCGCACTACAGCACGCTGTATGACGGGCCCCGATTCCCCGAAATTCTGGACAACGCGCACAACCTGCCGCTGCACATCGCCGTGGAATTGGGCATACCGGCGTCCGTGCTGCTCTGCGGCGGTTTCATCTGGATGGTGATGGCGGCAAGACCCTGGCGCGAACGCGATCCGGCGCGGCTCATGGCGTGGGGCATGCTGGGCGCGATCGCATTGCACAGCCTGCTCGAATATCCGCTCTGGTACGGGCCGTTCCAGTTGGCGTTCGGGCTGTGCCTGGGAATGCTGTGGCCGGCCCGGTGCGCCGGTTTGGCTTCATTGCGGCAACGCTTCAAGGCCGGGTGGCTCGAGGCGTCCGTCTTGTCTTCCGTGGGGGCTGCGGTGCTGATGGTGGTGGTCGGCTATTCCACTTGGGACTACATGCGCATCAGCCAGATCTACCTGCCGCGCGACGAGCGTTCGCCAGCGTATGAGGACGACACGCTGGCCAAGATCAAAGGGTCCTGGCTCTTCGCAAAGCAGGTGGGTTTCGCCGAACTGACGCTCACGGCAGTCACCCCTGCCAATGCTGCAGCCATTCATTCACTCGCCGAGCGCACGCTGCACTTTTCGCCCGAGCCCCGCGTGATCGTCAGGCTGATCGAGAGCGCCGAACTGATGGGGCGGGACCAGGAAGCCCGGGATCAGGCGGAGCGTTTCCGCATCGCCTTTCCGGAGGAATATGAGCACTGGCTGAAGGGCCAGCCTGTCGACGCCCGGACGCCTTAGCCCCCCGGTTGGACTTTGCCCTTACCCCGCCACGTAGCTCCCCGACTTCCCCCCATGCTTCTCCAACACATGCACATCGGTGATCCGCATCCCCCGGTCCACCGCCTTGCACATGTCGTAGATCGTGAGCAGCGCCACCTGCACGGCGGTCAGCGCTTCCATCTCCACCCCGGTCGGCCCCACTGTCTCGACAGTGGCCGTGCACACCACTTGCGGTGCCGTGCCCCCTTCAGCCAGCGCAAACGCCAACGCCACCCGCGTCAGCGCCAGTGGATGGCACAGCGGAATCAGGTCGCTGGTCTTCTTGGCCGCCTGAATGCCGGCGATCCGCGCAACCCCCAGCACATCCCCTTTCTTCGCCGTTCCCGACTCGATCAAGGCCAGCGTCGCCGCCTGCATCTCGATGCATCCCGTGGCCACGGCCACGCGGTGGGTGGCCGGCTTGGCGGCCACGTCGACCATGTGGGCCTGGCCCTGGGCGTCAAAATGGGTAAGAGTGCTCATGGTGAACGTTCGGCTGAGAGGTGCATCATACGAGCCCGAGCCATGGACGAGGAATGCCGCGCTTGACTCCTTCTGCCAAGAATTCCCCCGCTTTCACGCTCGCCCTGCGGGCGATCTGCGCTACTGTTTTGATAGCTTCCCAGGTTCTGCTGCCGGTGCCCGCCAGCGCGCAGATGCAGGCCCTGCCCGGCCTGGGCGACGGCGGCGAGATGACCGCCAGCGCCGAGCGCCACCTGGGTGACCAGATCGCGCGCGAGTTGTACCGCGACACCGACTACATCGACGACCCGGTGATCGCCGCCTATGTGCAGGAGATCTGGCAGCGTTTGCTGACGGCAGCGCGCACGCGCGGCGAACTCACGCCCGAACTCGACGAGCGCTTCGCCTGGACCATTCTTCTGGGCCGCGACCGCAACATCAATGCCTTCGCGCTGCCGGGCGGCTACCTGGGGCTGAACCTCGGCCTTGTCGCCGCGGTCGGCAGCCGCGACGAGCTGGCCACCGTGCTCGGGCATGAGCTCTCGCACGTCACGCAACGCCATATTTCCCGGATCATGAGCAAGCAGGGCAAGCAGATGCCGTTGATGCTTGCCGGCCTGATCCTCGGGATGATCGCGGCCAGCAAGAGCCGCAACGCGGACGCCGGGCAGGCCGTGATCATGGGCAGCCAGGCGCTCTTCGTGCAGAACCAGCTGAGCTTCTCGCGCGACATGGMGCGCGAGGCCGATCGCATCGGCTTCGGCGTGATGACGCAGGCGGGCTTCGCGCCGCAAGGCGCGGCGGCGATGTTCGAGAAGCTGCAGTACGCCGCGCGCCTGAATGACAACGGCTCGTACCCCTACCTGCGCAGCCACCCGCTGACGACCGAGCGCATTTCCGACATGCAGGGCCGGTTCCAGTTCCGGATCGACGCGGCGCCCGCGATGCCGCTCGCCATGGACCACGCCATGATCGCCTCGCGCGCCCGCGTGCTGACGCGGCCGGGTGTCGACGTGCTGCGGCTCTGGATCGCGTCGGCGGCCAGCGGCGAGTTCGCCAGGAGCACGCCAGCCCAGCAGGCCGGAACACTTTATGCGGCGGCGCTGGCGGCCAAGGAACTGCGCGACTACAAGGCGGCACGCGCATTGGTCGAGCGGCTGGTGGCGCGCACCGCGGACGATGCATCCGCAGCCAAGCAGGCGCGCTGGCTCAACGCAGAGATCGAGTTGGCGGCGGGSGCGCCCGCCAAGGCGGCCGCGCTGCTCGATGCCAAGTCGAAGGAGCGGCCCGAGATGATGCTCGCGGCCGAGGCGACGACGGCAACGCGCCAGCCCGCGCCGATGATTTCCGTCCTGCGCGACTGGGTGGCCGCCAACCCGCGCGATGCCACGGCGTGGCACACGCTGGCCAACCTCTATGGCGCCCAGAACGACACGCTGCGCGCGGTGCGCGCCGACGCCGAAGCCAACGTGGCGATCCTCGACTACCCCGCGGCGCGCGACCGTTTCAAGGCCGCGCAGGAGCTGATGCGCAAGTCGGGGGCGTCCATCGACCACTACGAGGCGTCGATCATCGACACCCGCGCACGCGCGGTCGATGTCCTGGTGAAGCAGCAGGCCGAGGAGCCGCCGTTGAGGCAGTAGCAGCCGGCAGCAGCGCGGCGGTGCTCAGCGCCTGGAGAGCAGCCCGCCCAGTGCAGTCTCGATGAGCAGGCCCAGCAGCGAATAGATCAGCGAGCCGATCAGCGCGGCCACGAAGCCGTTGACGTGAAAGCCGGTCAGCAGGCCCGACGCGGCCCAGAACAGCAGTGCGTTGATCACGAACAGGAACAGCCCGAGCGTGACGATGGTCACCGGCAGCGTCAGCACCACCAGCACCGGTCGCACGATCATGTTGAGCAAGCCGATCACCGCGGCCGCGATCAGCGCGGAGCCGAAGCTGTTGACCTGGACACCGCGGTAGAGATAGGCCACCGCCAGCAGCGCGACGGCGCTGAGCAGCCATTTGATGATGATGCGCATGCGGCGCAGGATACCCCAGAGCCCCTGCTGCGACGAGCCCCGCCATGCCGCAGTGGGTGTGTATTGCCAGAAACACCGCGGAACCGGCTTTGCCGGGCCGCTGGTGTTGCCCCCTGCAAGGGGGTAGGCGAAGCGACACGAAGTGCGCGCAGCCTGGGGGTGTGCCTATTCGGCGAGTTCGTTCGCGAGCACCAGCAGCGCACCCATGCCCATTACTGCGCCGGGAAAGGCCCAGCCCGACTGGTGGGCCGGCGTCTGTTCGGGCGTGACCGGTTCCAGGTCGACACCGATCTTCGGGCGGCGCGCATCGACCACGTGCGTGGCCGAATGCTCGCGCTTCAGTTGCAGCGTCAGTTCGGCCAGCGGCCCCTTGGCCAGCACCGGCGTCACCTGTCCGCCGTTGCGCTCGAGCAGGGGCAGCAGCTGTGCCTGCACCTTGCTGAACCACTTGGCACGCCAGTTCTCGCGCGCGCTGTGGCTCACCCACTTGCTGATGCGATGTGTCATGCGCGGCGCACAGGCCACGAGCACCCAATGGCGCGCCACGACGCTGTTCGCGTCCGGCGCAAGTTCGGCGAACTGCGCGCAGGCGTAGGCGGCGTCGTCGACATAAAGAATGATCTTTTCCACGCGTGCTCTCCTTCAATATTTAGAGTAATAGAGACTGAATCGAGACAGTAAGTTTCGGGGCGAGAGGCGGATGGCAGGCCGGCAATCAGCCGGCCGTCACGGCCGTTTCCGGCCTGTTGCGGGCCTGCCGCACGGCGACCCACTTGCCGATCACCAGCACCAGCAATGCACCGCCAACGCCGGCTGCGTACTTGATCACGTCGGTCTGCGGCACCTTGGGCACCCAGGTCCAGGCGGCGGCGTTCGAGAGCGCGGGGTCCGACACGGCCATCGTGCCGGCGATCCAGCCCAGCAGCATGCCGCCGAGCGTGATGATCAGCGGGAAGCGGTCCATCAGCTTGATGACCAGCTGGCTGCCCCAGACGATGATCGGAATGCTGACCAGCAGGCCGAAGATCACGAGCGGCATCTGGTGGCCGTCGCCTGCGCCTTGCGCGGCGCCGGCAATGGCGATCACGTTGTCCACGCTCATCACCAGGTCGGCCACGATCACGGTCTTGACCGCGCCCCACAGCTTGTCGCTGCCGGTGATGTTGCCGTGCGCGTCGTCATGCTCGGGCGCCAGCAGCTTGATGCCGATCCACAGCAGGAGCACGGCGCCCAAGAGCTTCAGGAACGGAATGGCCAGCAGCGTCAACGCGAAGAAGATCAGGATCACGCGCAGCACGATGGCGCCAGCGGTACCCCACAGGATGCCCTTGGTGCGCTGTGCGGGTGGCAGCTTGCGGCATGCCAGCGCGATGACGACGGCGTTGTCGCCGCCGAGCAGGATGTCGATCATGATGATCTGACCGACAGCGACCCAGAACTCCGGGGTCATGAACAGTTCCATAAATTCCTCTTTGTCTTCGCGTCCCACCGGCCGTTTCTTGATGAGACGACGACGGGCAGGCGCATGCCGTTTCGATTCATCCCGGACAGGGCTGGTCGAAAGCAAGGAAACAAAGACGCCGGGTGACACCGGGGACTTGCGAACGCTTCGACCAAACCTGCGCAGGTTCAAATCGAAGGTCTTGCTCGACAGCGCTCGCGCCAAACGGCGCATGCGTTGTCCGACAGGCCGGAAGTGTTGTGCTTCGTATTGACGACCTGGCGATTTCCACCGTTGTGCACGATGGTCGGGAGCTACTCCCCTTCGTGAGCGGAATTAGAGCATCGAAGACTGCGGCGTGGCAATCGAAAGTTTTCAGGCATTTAAAGAGAACTGCTTCAAAAGGCCTATGAGCAGGGCTTGTATTGCTATTTGTTTTGTAGCATTCATGTCCCTTCGCGGTTGCGGGACATTGCCGGACTATGATCGCCGCTCGCTGTTTTTTCACTCTCCATGGCCGCCATTCACATCATCGACATCGAGGCCGCCATCAACCATTGGCGCGAGAAGAGTCCGTCGCCCGACGGCGTCACGCTGGCGCCCGAATTGCGCGCACTGGCCGAGGTCTATGCGCTCATGGTGTTCCACCACGAAGACGAGGTCGACGAGGTCGGCTTTCCGCCCAAGGCCTGGGCGGCCTGGCTCGACTGGTACCACAGCACGCCCGACACGCCCTGCATCGCGATCTGCTCCACCAGCCAGGGCGACGACCAGTGCAAGGGCTGCGGCCGCAGCTTCGAGGAGGTGCAGCACTGGCCCGCGATGACGCCGGCCGAGAAACGCGTGACCTGGCGCCGGATCACCATGGAAGACTCGGCCTGGCGCTTCAACAGGTACGCCGAGCGGGCACGCGAGGCCGAGCCGCCGCAGTGGCCCGACGATCCTGCCGAACCCCTCGGCCCCGACGACACGCCCTGAAAACGCGCCGCATGCGTCGCCTCGCCCAAGCCCCCAACCTTGCGATCGCGACCCTGTGGGTGCACGCCCTGCGCGAGGAAGGTGTCGAAGCCACGGTGCAGCGCGAATTCCTGGGCGCCGTCATGGGCCAGCTGCCGCCCGACCAATGCCTGCCCGAGATCTGGATCGACGACGACACCCAGTTCGAGCGCGCGAAAGAGCTGCTGCATGCGGTCCAGCACCGGCCGCAGCGCAACTGGCAATGCGTGTGCGGCGAGCGGATCGAGGGCGGCTTCGAGCAGTGCTGGCAGTGCGGCCAGATGATGCCGGTGGTCTAGCCCGCGCAGCCGGCCCGCGGATTTACTTCCAGCGCAACAGTTCTACGTCAACGCTGTTCGTGCCGTCGCCCAGCGTCAGCGTGTTTTCCTGAATGGTCGCCTGCAGCTGCATGCTGCGCTGCGCGAGCGCGGCCAGCGCTTGCGACGCATCGGTCGGCACGCGATAGACCTTCAGGTTCTGCGGCCGCGTGAGCTTGTTCTCGATGCCGCGCCACCAGATCTCGGCCGCGTGGTTGAAGCAATACACGATCACCTCGTCCGCCTTGCCGCAGGCCTTGATGATGGGCTTGTCTTCGGGTTGCCCGACCTCGACCCAGATCTTGACCTCGCCCGTGAAGTCGCGCAGCCACACGTCGGGCTCCTCGACGTTCGACAGGCCGGCGCCGAAGGCCAGCGTGCCGTCGCCGTTGCACACGTCCTGCAGCTGGTGCGCATTGAGCGCCAGCGCGACGAGCCGGATCATCATCCGCTCGTCGGTCTCGCTCGGATGGCGCGCCAGGGTCAGCGCATGGTCGGCGTAGTAGCCGTGATCGATGTCGGCCACCGCGAGGGTGGCCTTGAAGATGGTGGATTTGAGGGCCATCAGACGCGCTTGGCCAGCTCTTCGGCCTTGCCGACGTAGCTTGCCGGCGTCATGGCCAGAAGGCGGGTTTTTTCTTCTTCCGGAATGTCGAGCGAGCGGATCAGCCCGTGCAGTGCGTCGGCCGTCACCGTCTTGCCGCGCGTCACTTCCTTGAGCTGCTCGTAGGCGCCCTGCACGCCGAAGCGGCGCATCACGGTCTGGATCGGCTCGGCCAGCACTTCCCAGGAGGTGTCGAGGTCTTCGGCCAGCGCTTCCTCGTTGAGCTCCAGCTTGCCGAGGCCGGTGGCCAGGCTCGCGTAGGCCAGCGTGGCGTAGCCGAAGGCCACGCCGATGTTGCGCAGCACCGTGCTGTCGGTCAGGTCGCGCTGCCAGCGGCTGATCGGCAGCTTCTCGCTCAGGTGGCGCAGCACCGCGTTGGCGAGGCCGAGGTTGCCTTCGGCGTTCTCGAAGTCGATCGGGTTGACCTTGTGCGGCATGGTCGAGGAGCCGATCTCGCCCTTCTTGAGCCGCTGCTTGAAGTAGCCCAGGCTCACATAGCCCCAGACGTCGCGCGAGAAGTCGACCAGGATGGTGTTGGTGCGCGCCACCGCGTCGAACAGCTCGGCCATGTAGTCGTGCGGCTCGATCTGGATGCTGTACGGCTGGAAGCTCAGGCCCAGGCCCAGCGGCGCCGGCGTCTCGATCACCTTGCGGCTGAAGGCTTCCCAGTCGAACGCGGGCCAGGCGGCGAGGTGGGCGTTGTAGTTGCCGACCGCGCCGTTCATCTTGCCGAGCAGCAGCACCGAGGCGATCTGCGCGCGGGCCTTCGACAGGCGCACCACCACGTTGGCGATTTCCTTGCCGACCGTGGTGGGACTGGCGGTCTGGCCGTGGGTGCGCGACAGCATCGACACGTTGGCGAACTGGTGCGCCATTTCGCGCAGCTTGGCGATCAGGCCGTCGATGGCGGGCAGCAGCACCTTCTCGCGCGCGGCCTGGATCTGCAGGGCGTGGCTGGTGTTGTTGATGTCTTCGCTGGTGCAGGCGAAGTGCACGAACTCGGCGGCGGCGAGCAGCTCGGGCCGGGCTTCGAACTTGGACTTGATCCAGTATTCGACCGCCTTCACGTCGTGGTTGGTGGTCTTCTCGATTTCCTTGATGGCCAGCGCGTCGGCCTCGGAGAAATGGGAAACCAGGCCCAGCAGGTACTTGCGGGCGCCGCCGGTGAGGGGCTTGAATTCGGCGAAGCCGCAGTCGGACAGCGCAATGAACCACGCCACCTCGACCTGCACGCGCCGGTGCATATAGCCCTGTTCGCTCATCAGCGGACGAAGCGCCGCGAGTTTGGCCGCATAGCGACCGTCAAGGGGGGAGAGGGCGGAGACGGTGGAAAAGCTCATGCCCGAATTTTAGGCGGCTGCCGGTCCGTGGGGCCGTACCGACAGATTCGGGTGGATTCGGGGGCCCGGCTTTCCCGTTCACCTAAAATGACCATGAACAAGTGTCACCAAGCAAAGGGAGAGAGCTTTCATGAAACTGATCGGATCCGCCGCCAGCCCTTATGTGCGCAAGGTGCGCGTGGTGCTGGCCGAAAAGCGGCTCGACTACCAGTTCGTGATCGAAGATGTCTGGGCTGCAGACACGACCATCTCCCACTCCAATCCGCTCGGCAAGGTGCCCTGCCTGATCATGGAAGGCGGCGATGCGATGTTCGATTCGCGCGTGATCGTCGAATACCTCGACACGCTGTCGCCCGTCGGCAAGCTGATTCCCCAGCAGGGCCGCGAGCGCGCCGAGGTCAAGACCTGGGAAGCGCTGGCCGATGGCGTCATGGACGCCGGCGTGCTCTGGCGCCTCGAAGCCACCTGGGCCGGGCGCAACGACCACGAGCGCAGCGCGGCCTGGATCGCACGCCAGCGCGCCAAGGTCGAGGACGGCGTGGCCGCCATGGCCAAGGGCCTGGGCGACAAGCCTTTTTGCAGCGGCATCCACCTGAGCCTGTCGGACATCGCGGTGGGCTGCACGCTGAGCTGGCTGGGCTTCCGCTTTCCCGATATCGATTGGCGCGGCGAGCACGGCAATCTCGCCAAGCTGTACGACAAGCTGATGCTCCGCCCCAGCTTCATCGACACCCAGCCTTGATCCGTCCCCCAGGCTTCGCGCACTTCGTGTCGCAACGCCCACCCCCTCGCCGGGGGCAACACCTGCGGCCCGGCAGAGCCGGTTCCGCGGTATTTCACGAAAAAGCCTTTTCCGCCCTTTAACGCCCGCGAACGAAGTAGTTACTTGCTTCGAGGATGGGTGATGGCGGCCGCGTCGCGCAGCGAGTGCGCCACGGCCAGTCCCTGGATGCCGGCGATCCGGAGGGGCTGCGTCATCGCGAGCCCCTGGGCCGGCGGGAATACAAAAATGCTGCGAGGCGCCCCGACGCGAAGGAGGGAGGGAGGGAGGAGGAGAAGAATCGCCTCGGGATTTCGACCGAACGGCAAGCGCCCGGAAGACCTCGCAACATGAAAACCGGTGGGCTTTCGCCGCCCACGCCAGTTATGAGCGCAGCGTCCGTGGCACGGTTCCCGGTCTATTGGTAAACGTTTGTGACGCTCAGTTCGCGATGATGTGGACGCATCGGTAAATATATTTACAGTCCGTATTTTTGTGAGCTGGTCGGTATCAATTGGGGCCGAGCTGCTTCTCGATGACGTTCACGAAGCCGTTTTCGTCAGGCGCCGTCATGCTCGACCAGGCCTGCACGACCTTGCCGTCGCGGCCGATCAGGTATTTGTAGAAATTCCATTTGGGCGTGGTGCCGGAGGCCTGGGCCAGCTGCTTGAACAGCGGATTGGCGTCCGTGCCGCGCACCGACGACTTGGCGAACATCGGAAACTTCACCCCGAAGGTGCTCTCGCAGAAGTCGGCAATCTCCTTGTTGGAGCCCGATTCCTGGGAGAAATCGTTCGACGGGAAGCCCAGCACCACCAGCCCGCGCGCGCGATATTTCATGTCCAGCGCCTCGAGGCCCTTGTATTGCGGGGTAAAGCCGCAGAAGCTCGCGGTGTTGACCACCAGGACCACCTTGCCCGAGTACTGGCACAAAGCCTGGGGCTTTTCGTCCTGCAGCCGGGGGAAGGTGTGCTGGAGGATGGCCGGGCATCCTGCCGCTTCCGCCGGAGCGGGCGCGGCGGGTGGGGTCTGGGCACTTGCCGGGAGGGCGGAAAACAGGCTCGCCACGAGTGAAGCCGCCGGGGCGCAGCGCAAGAGCATCGACAATCGGGAGGGGGTTCGCATGGCGGGCTCCTGGTTCAAAAAAGAGGGGGTGCATCCGTGCCGCAACGGCGCACGTATTCGCATCATCGCGCGTCTGTCACGGGCGCGCCAAACGGGCCGACTAAAATCAGTGGCCATAGAAAGACTTTGATGCTCTATCCGGAACTCTTCAGACAACTCGAATCCGTCCGCTGGGACATGGACAAGGACATTCCCTGGCAGTCGTTCGACGCTTCTTTGCTGACGGAAGAGCAGGCCCAGACCATCAAGATGAATGCCATCACCGAGTGGGCGGCGTTGCCGGCCACCGAGATGTTCCTGCGCGACAACCGCCACGATAGCGATTTTTCCGCTTTCATGTCGATCTGGTTCTTCGAGGAACAGAAGCACTCGCTGGTGCTGATGGAATACCTCAAGCGCTTCAGCCCCCAGCACGCGCCCACCGAGCAGGAGCTGCACGAAGTGCGCTTCGATTTCGACCCGGCGCCCCCGCTCGAAACCCTGATGCTGCACTTCTGCGGCGAAATCCGCCTCAACCACTGGTACCGCCGCGCGGCCCAGTGGCACACCGAGCCGGTCATCAAGCACATCTACACCACGCTGAGCCAGGACGAAGCCCGCCACGGCGGCGCCTACCTGCGCTACATGAAGCGGGCCATGGAAAAGTTCGGCGACGAGGCCCGTGCCGCGTTCACCAAGGTCGGCGTGCTGATGGCCAGCGCGCGCCGCACCGCGCAGGCGCTGCATCCGACGAACCTGCACGTCAACAAGGCGCTGTTCCCGAACGACACCATCCAGAGCCGCATGCCCGACCCGGACTGGCTCGAGCACTGGCTCGACAAGCAGATCAAGTTCGACGCCGTCTGGGAAACCAAGGTCGGCGAGCGCATCCTGCACAACCTGAGCCTGTTGATGAACCGCAGCTTCAAGACCGTGCAGGAGCTGAACCGCTACCGCAAGGAAATCTCAGCCTCCCTGGGGCCCAAGCCCGAGTACCAAGGCGCATAAAACTTCGCCCCGCACCCCGGGGCGATTTTTTTGAGGGGGCTTGTTGTCACAATCTGCAGGCGCCAACCGTCTAGCCGGACATGGACGACCTCACCCTCACCTTCGACAGTCACCGCCGCCGCCTTCAGGGCATTGCCTACCGCATGCTCGGCTCTGTCGCGGAGGCCGAGGAAGTCGTGCAGGACGCCTGGCTGCGCTGGCATGAGGCCGACAAGGACAGTTTCGACAGCGCCGAAGCCTGGCTGGTGACCGTCGTCACGCGCCTGTCGATCGACCGGCTGCGCGCGGCCAAGGTCCAGCGCGAGCACTACATCGGCCCCTGGATGCCGGAACCGACGCTGACCGGCTCACCCGACACGCCGGAGCAGATGCTCGAACGCGCCGACAACATTTCGGTCGCCTTCCTCGCCGTGCTGGAGCGCCTGGCGCCCGAGGCCCGCGCCGCTTTCCTGCTGCGCGAGGTGTTCGATGCCGATTACGACGACGTGGCCCGCACCCTCGGCAAGAGCGAAGCCGCCTGCCGCCAACTGGTACACCGTGCCAAGGCGCAGGTGCAGGAGGCGCGCCCGCGTTTCCAGGTCTCGCGCGAAACCCACCAGCGTCTGCTGCGTGCCTTCGCCGATGCGGCCGCGCGCGGCAGCTTGCAGGACCTGAAGGCGCTGATGGCGGAAGACGTCGAACTCATCGGCGACGGCGGCGGCAAGGTGCAGACCTTCAGCAAGATCCTGCGCGGCAGCCAGCGGCTGGCGCAGCTCTACTTTGCCCTCTGGCGCCGCATGGGCGCGGGGGTGCGCATGGAACTGGTGGACATCAACGGCGAGCCGGGGCTGCTGCGCTTCCTCGATGGCGAGCTCGAGTCGGCGCAGACCTTCGAGATCGAGGGCGAGCGCATCGTGCGCATCCGCGCGCAGCGCAATCCCGACAAGCTGGCGCGCATCGCGCAAATCCTTTCTTCGAAATAGTTCGCGCGGTGTGTCACAGGGCCGAAGGCTGGCCCGTCTTCAGTGGGTAAGCAGATTTCATCTCAACCCCCTGGAGTACACGCCATGAGCAACAACACCCCCCGCCTCGCCTGGTTCAAGATCGCCCCCAAGGCCTTCCAGGCCATGATCGCCGTCAACGGTGCCATCGAATCGACCACGCTCGGCAAGACGCTGGTCGACCTCGTCTTTGCCCGCGTCTCGCAGATCAACGGCTGCGCCTACTGCCTCGACATGCATGTGCGCGACCTGCGCCAGCAGGGCGAAGACTGGCAGCGCATCAACAGCCTGGCCACCTGGCGCGAAGTGAGTTTCTTCAGCGAGCGCGAGCGTGCGGCCCTCGACTGGGCCGAAACGCTGACGCGCCTGCCCGAGCACCATGGCGCGCGCGATGCCGAATTCGAAGGCCTCAAGGCGCATTTCAGCGACCTCGAGATCGTCGAGCTCTCGATTGCGATCGCGCAGATCAATGCATGGAACCGCATGGGCGTCGGCATGCGCCTGCCGGTGGCCGCCAAGGCCATGCCCTGAGGCTGCGAACTAGCGTCGCTCGACCACCATCGGCGCGATGCGCAGGCTCTCGCGCAACTGCGTGACGGCTTCGCCGGCCGCATTGCGCGAAGCGAACGGTCCGGCCTGCAGGCGGTGCGTGCCGGTTTCGCTGAAAACGCGCAGCTGCGGCGCCAATGACGGCAGGCCGCGTGCGGCCTGGCCCAGCAAGGTCTCTGCGCCGTCGCGTTCGCGGAAGGCGCCGAGCTGGACCCAGAAACCCGCCACCGCCGCAGAAGACGGCGCAGCCGATGACGCCAGGGGTGCCGGAGCCGGCGCTGCGATCGGCGCCAGCGGCGCAAGGTCGGTGACCACGATGGCCTGTCGCGGTGCCGCGGCTTCCGGCTCGATGGCCGGAGGCGCTGCTTGTGCAGCCGGCGCCATCGGTGTTTGCGGCACGACCGGCATCGTCGAGGCCGCCGGGGCGTTCATCGCCACCGGCGCGACCCAGGCCGAGGGTACGGGCACCGACGCAGTTGCCGCCATGCGTTGCGGTGCCTGCGAAGCCGAGGCATATGCAGTCCCCGAATCCCTTCGCCACGCCCCCGTGCGGATGTCTTCATTCGTGATCCGTTCGATCTCCACCGGCGCCACGCCGCGCAGCAGGTCCAGCTTGAGCGCGGCCGTGTAGCTCAGGTCGATGATGCGGCCGTCCACGAACGGGCCACGGTCGTTCACCCGCACGATCACCTCGCGTCCATTGGCCGGGTTGCGCACCCGCACATAGCTCGGCAGCGGCAGCGTCTTGTGCGCGGCCGTCATGGCGTACATGTCGTAGGGCTCGCCGCTCGCGGTCGATACGGCGTGGAACTTGCGGCCGTACCACGAGGCGATGCCGGATTCCTGGAACGGCCGGTCGTCGGTGATCGGCTGGTAGGCGCGGCCCAGCACCGTGTAGGGCTTGCTGGTGCCGCCGCTGCCGCGGATGGCTTCGATGCGGGGCTCGGCATCGGGCACGCTGGCGAGGTCCGGCGGAATATTGGTGCCGGGCCCGTCACGGCCGCTGGCCACGCCGCCTCCGCTGCGCGGACCGCTGGCGCAGCCCGCAAGAAGAACGGCGACAGCCACCGCGCACATCACCGCCGCTTTCCCTGCGCCCTGCAAGGGGGTTGGCGAAGCGACACGAAGTGCGCGAAGACTGGGGGTGAGCCTCATCCTCCGAATACCGCCTTCCAGAGCGCCAGCATGGCTTCGCGTTCGGCGGCCAGTGCGGGCGGGGTGACCTGGGTCGGTTCTTCGTTCAGGCGCGCACGATGCTGCACGCGGCGCAGCTCGCGATAGGCCCTGGCCGCATTGCGGCCGACGCCCTCGGGCAGCAACCCCGCCAGTTCGGCGCGCAGCAGCAGCGCAATGTTGCCGACATTGGGAATCAGCTCGGGATGCTCGCCCGACGAAGACAGCACCAGGAACTGCACCGCGAACTCCGCGTCCACCATGCCGCCGGGGCTGTGCTTCACGTCGAAGCGGTCGGCCTTCACTGGCCGCGCGCCGCGCACCTTCTCGCGCATCGCGATGATCTCGGCCTTGAGCGCTTCGCGGTCGCGCGGCGCCACGATCACGGCTTCGCGCACCTGGTCGAAGCGCGCGCCCAGCTCGGCGCCATGGTCCGCGCTGCCGAGCACGAAGCGCGCGCGCGTCATGGCTTGGTGCTCCCAGGTCCACGCCGTGTTGCTGCCGCGGCCGAGTTGGTACTTCTCGTAGGCCTCGAAGCTGGTGGTGAGCAGGCCCGAGTTGCCGTTGGGGCGCAGGGCGGTGTCGATCTCGAACAGGTCGCCCTCGCGCGTCTTCACGGTGAGCCAGTTGATCAGCTTGCGCACATAGGCCGCATAGACCTCGCCGGCACGCTCGTCGTCATCGTCGTAGACGAACACGATGTCGAGGTCGCTGCCGTAGCCCAGCTCCTTCCCGCCCAGCTTGCCGTAGCCGATGATCGCGAACTGCGGCACCTCGCGGTGGCGGTTGCGCACATGCGGCCAGCACCAATGGGCCGTCACGCGCAGCGTGGTGTCGGCCAGCGCGCTCAGGTCGTCGGCCACCTGCTCGACGGTGATGCGGCCGTCGACGTCGCGCGCCAGCGTGCGGAACACCTCGGCATGGTGGGCATGGCGCAGCAGGTTCAGCAGGCGCTCTTCGTCGGCTTCGCCGGTGCGGGTGAGCGATGCGTGGCGTGCTTCCAGCTCGCGCTCGAACTCGGCCGCCACGAAGCGGCCGGACAGCATCTCGTCGCTGGCGAGTTCGTCGATCACGCCCGGGTGCTGCATCAGGTAGCGCGCGGGCCACTTCGCGGCGCCCAGCAGCCGCAGCAGGCGTTCCTGCACCGCGGGCCGTTCGACCAGCAGCGCCAGGTAGCTCTCGCGCCGCAGCAGGGGTTCGATCCAGTCGGCCCAGCGCAGGGCGGCATCCGCATGGCGCGGCGTTTGCCCCGGACCGTCGCCATCGGGTTCCTTCAGCCATTGCCCGGTGCGCTGCACCAGCTGGCGCAGCCGCGCCCGCGTTTCCTCGCGCAGGGCGAGCACACGCGGCGTTTCGCACCAGTTCCGGATGCGTTCGGCAAAGGCGGGCGGCAGGTCGTCGAGCAGATCGGCCAGGTCGGCCGGCGCGGCCGGGGCCTTCTTGCCGTTGCACTTGCCGTTGCAGGGCTTCTCGCCGCCCAGCAGCTTGTCGAATTCCTGCGCGACGAACTCGCGGTGCGTGTCCAGTTGCGCGAGGAACGGGCAGGAGTCTTCATAGCCCATCGTCTGCGCGATCCAGCGCAGGTCGTCGTCGGCCACCGGCAGCACATGGGTCTGCTGGTCGTCGAGGTACTGGATGCGGTGCTCGACGCGGCGCAGGAATTCATAGGCCGAGGCCAGCGCATCGGCGGTTTCCTGCGGCATGAGGTTGGCCCGTGCGAGGCGCTGCAGCGCGTCGAGCGTGGGCCGCGTGCGCAGTTCGGGGAACTGTCCACCGCGCACCACCTGCAGCAGCTGCACGGTGAATTCGATCTCGCGGATGCCGCCGCGCGAGAGCTTGACGTCGTTCGCGCGCTCGGGCCGTCCGGCGCTGCGGCGTGCCGACTGCTCGCGGATCTGCCGGTGCAGCGTGCGCAGCGAATCGAACACGCTGTAGTCGAGGTAGCGGCGGAACACGAAGGGCAGCACCGCGCCGCGCAACCCCTGCGCGTGCCCGCCGAGCACGATGTCGCGCGGCGCCACCACCCGGCTCTTCATCCAGGCGAAGCGCTCCCATTCGCGGCCCTGCACCTGGAAATACTCTTCGAGCGCATCGAGCGAGACCACGCTCGGCCCCGAGTTGCCGTTGGGCCGCAGCGCCAGGTCGACGCGGAACACGAAGCCGTGCTCGGTGGTATCGCCCACCAGCGCATAGATGCGCTTCACGGCGCGCGAGAAGTACTCCTGGTTCGCGAGGCGGCCGCGGCCGTCGGCATCGCCCTTCGTCTCGCCGTCGAGGTCGTACAGGTAGATCAGGTCGATGTCGCTCGACACGTTGAGCTCGCGTGCGCCGAGCTTGCCCATGCCGATCACCCAGAGCTGCGCGCGCTGGCCGTCGGGGCCGAGGGGCGCGCCATGCACCGCATCGAGTTCGTGGCAGGCGTCGCGGCAGGCGATGTCGAGCGCCAGCTCCGCGAGTTCGGTGACCGCCGTGGTTACCACGGCGAGCGGCGCCTGCGCATCGCAATCGAGCGTGACGAGCCGCTCCATCACCAGCTGCCTGACAATACGCAGTGCATCGCCCACCGCGTCACCGCGCTGGCGCAATGCCTCGAAGGCCACGGCCATCGATTCGCGCCGCGGCTCGCCCGGGGGAAGCAATGCAAGCTCGGCCGCATACCTGCGCCGCAGGCGCTGGACGAAACGGGAACAGGAAGAAAACGCGGTCTGCGTCGAAGTGGCTGGCAACTGGTTCACACTGATGCTGGTTTCCGTGGAACCCCTCTGAATGCTGGCGGTCATAATTCCCGACACAGCGCGATCCTCAATGAACGACACGRCGTCTACCCCTTCACGTCTGCTCAAAATCACCGCTGTGACGGCGCGCTGGCTGTTGGGTCTGCTGATCGCTGCATGGCTTCTGCTGGCTCTGTCAGTCGTTGTCCTACACGCGTGGATTGTGCCGCGAATCGGCGAATACCGCGGCGCACTGGAGGCACAGGCTAGCAAGGCCATCGGCGTGCCGGTGCGCATCGGGTCGATCACCGCCCGGCCCGAGGGGCTTTTCCCGGCCTTCGAACTGCGCGACGTGGTGCTGCTGGATGCGCAGAAGCGGGAGGCGCTTCGCCTCGTGCGCGTGGTGGCGAGCGTGTCGCCGCGCTCGCTCTGGCGCCTCAATTTCGAGCAGCTCTACATCGAAGGTCCGCAACTCGACGTGCGCCGCGATGCTCAGGGAAAACTCCATGTGGCTGGATTGCACATGGACACCGATACGACCGGAGAGATCCGCGCCGCCGACTGGTTTTTTGCCCAGCGCGAGTTCGTCATCGAAGGCGGCACCGTGCGCTGGACCGACGAGCAGCGCCAGGCCGAGCCGCTGCTCCTGACCGACGTGCGCTTCGTGGCGCGCAACGGTGGGCGGCGCCATGGCCTGCGGCTCGACGCCACGCCGCCGGCCGGCTGGGGCGAACGCTTCACGCTGCGCGGCCTGTTCCGCCAGCCGCTGCTGTCGGTGCGCACCGGCCGCTGGCAGACCTGGGACGGACAGATCTATGCCGACCTGCCCTACATCGACGTCACCCGCCTCGGGCGCTATGTCTCGCTCGACGCCCGCATCCGCGAGGGCAACGGCGCAGTGCGGCTGTGGGCCGACGTGGAAGACGGCCAGTTCGCGGGCGGCGCGGCCGACCTGGGACTCGATCGGGTCGATGTCTCGCTGGGCAAGGGGCTGCAGCCGCTGGTGCTGCGCACCGTCACCGGCCGCCTCGCGGGCCAGTTGAACGACCAGACCCTCGAGTTCTCGACCACCGCCTTGCAGTTCGACACCGTCGACGGCCTGCGCTGGCCCGGCGGCAACCTCTGGCTGCAGCACACGCCGGCCAAGGGGCGCACGCCCGAGCAGGGGGCGCTGCGTGCCGACCGGCTCGACCTGGCCGCACTGGTACTCATCGGGGACCGGCTGCCGCTGGGCGATGCCACGCACCGCGTGCTCGACAGCTATGCGCCGCGCGGCCTGGTCGAGCATGTCGACCTGAGCTGGCAAGGCTCCCTGGGCGCGCCCGACAAGTACCAGGCGCGCGGACGCGTCAGCGGCCTGCGCATCGCCTCGCAGCCGGCGCCGCCTGCGACACCCGCCGCGACGGGCACGGCCACCACGACGGCCGCGACCGCCGCGACCGCCGCGGCCGCGCCTCCCCGGATCCGTCCCGGCACCCCCGGCCTGAGCGGCGCCACGCTCGACTTCGACGCCACCCACACCGGCGGCACCGCCACGCTCGCCATCGCGCAGGGGACGCTCGAATTCCCCGGCGTGTTCGAGGAGCCCGTCATTCCGATCGACCGGCTCTCCACCCAGCTCCAGTGGAAGCTCGACAGCGGCCACATGCAGATGCAGGTCTCCAAGCTGCGCTTCGCCAACGCGGATGCCGAAGGCGATGCCGAAGCCAGCTGGCGCACCAGCGACCCGGCCGTCTCGAGCGGCAAGGCCCGCTTTCCCGGCGTGCTCGACCTGAAGGGCAAGCTGACCCGCGCCGACGGCACGCGCGTGTTCCGCTACCTGCCGCTCGACATTCCCCAGCACACGCGCAACTACGTGCGCGACGCAGTCACCAAGGGCACCGCCAGCAGCGTCGATTTCCGCGTGCGCGGCGACCTGCACGACATGCCGTTCATGGACCCGAAGCAGGGCGAGTTCCGCATCGCGGCCAAGGTGGCCGATGTCAACTACGCCTATGTGCCCGCCACCGCCATCGCCATTCCCGCGCGCACCGGCGTGCCCGCCCCCGTGTGGCCGGCGCTCACCGGCCTTTCGGGCGAGCTGGTGTTCGAGCGCGCCGGCATGCTGGTGCGCAATGCGCGCGGCCGCCTGGCCGGCGCCGCCGGCGTCGAGGTGACCAAGGCCGAGGCGCAGATCGCCGACATGTCGCACCACGCGGCGCTGCTGCGCGTCGATGCCCAGGCCAAGGGGCTGCTCGGCGAGGTGCTGCGCGTGGGCGCACCGCTGGCCGGCGAAGCCGGCGAGATCATGCTGCGCGCACGCGCCACCGGCTCCGCCGACTACAAGCTGCACCTCGAACTGCCGCTCGCAGCCATGAACAACGCCAAGGTGCAGGCCAGCGTGGTGCTCGCCGACAACGAGCTGCAGGTGGTGCCCGAGGCGCCGTCGCTCAGCCAGGCCAGGGGCACGCTGAACTTCACCGAAACCGGCTTCTCGCTGGCCGGCGTGCAGGCCAGGCTGCTCGGCGGCGACATCCGCATCGAAGGGCGCGGCCGCTTCACCGGCCCCAACCGAGACGTCGCGCTGAAAGCGCAGGGCACGGCCACCGCCGACGGCCTGCGCAATGCGCGCGAGGCCGAATGGCTGGCGCGGCTCGCCAAGAAGGCCAGCGGCAGCACGCCCTATGCAGCCACCTTCTCGGTGCGCGACGGCGCGTCCGAACTCTCCCTGACGAGCAGCCTGCAGGGACTCGCCCTGCAATTGCCGGCGCCGCTCGTGAAGACTGCCGAGGAGCAGATGCCGCTGCGCATCGAGAAGAAGGTGCTGGCGCGTGAAACCCGTCAGGGCGGCGCCACCGTCGCCACGCAGGACCAGCTCTCGCTCGAACTGGGCCGCATCGGCGCGGTCGAGTACGTGCGCGATATCTCGGGCGCCGAGGCCCGTGTGCTGCGAGGCAGCATCGGCGTTGGCCTCACCGCGGGCGAGACCGCGAGCCTGCCCGACAAGGGCGTGTTCGCGAACGTCAACGTGGCCAAGCTCGACATTGCCGCATGGGACGCCCTGCTGGGCGCCGCCGCGAGCAGCAGCGCGCCCGAAGCGGCAGGCGCCGCCGAAGACCCGGCGCAGGCCTACCTGCCCACCCGCGTTGCCGTGCGCGCGCAGCAGCTCGGCGTTGCCGGGCGCACCCTGCACAACGTGGTGCTGGGCGGCACGCGCGACGGTTCGCTCTGGCGCGCCAACATCGACGCCAGCGAGCTCAGCGGCTATGCCGAGTACCGCCACACGCAGGCCGGCCGGCTCTATGCGCGGCTCGCGCGGCTCAAGATCGCGCCGGCCGAGGCGACCCAGGTCGAGGCCCTGCTCGACGAGCAGCCGGGCACCCTGCCGGCCCTCGACATCGTGATCGACGACTTCGAGCTGCTCGGCAAGCGGCTCGGCCGCGCCGAGATCGATGCGGTCAACCGCGGCGGCGCGGGCCGCGAATGGCTGCTCAACAAGCTGACCTTCACCATGCCCGAGGCGAACTTCGCGGCCAAGGGCACCTGGGCCGCCGTTCCCGGGGCCGCCCCTGGCCAGCGCCGCACGGCCATGACCTTCAGGCTCGACATCGCCGATGCCGGCGACCTGCTCACGCGCTTCGGCATGCCGGGCGTGCTGCGGCGCGGCCGCGGCCGCCTCGAGGGCGACGTGAACTGGCGCGGCTCGCCGTTCTCGCTCGACTACCCCAGCCTGGGCGGGCAGCTGCAGGTCGACGTGGAGTCGGGCCAGTTCCTCAAGGCCGATCCGGGCCTGGCCAAGCTGCTCGGTGTGCTGAGCCTGCAGGCGCTGCCGCGCCGGCTCACGCTCGATTTCCGCGACGTGTTCAGCCAGGGCTTTGCCTTCGACTTCATCCGCGGCGATGCGAAGATCGCCAAGGGCATCGCGAGCACCAACAACCTGCAGATGAAGGGCGTCAACGCCGCCGCGCTGATGGACGGCTCGGCCGACATCGTGCGCGAGACGCAGAACCTGCGCGTGGTCGTGGTGCCCGAGATCAATGCCGGCACCGCCGCGCTGGTGGCCACCGCCATCAACCCGGCCATCGGCCTGGGCACCTTCCTCGCGCAGTGGGTACTGAGCAAGCCGCTCTCGGCCGCCGCCACGCAGGAGTTCCACATCGAAGGCACCTGGGCCGACCCCAAGATAGCCAAGGTGCCTCGTACGCTGCAGCTGCTGCCCACCCTTCCAGGGCAGACGGGCCAGACAGCCCCCTCGCCCGCGAACGAAGGCAAGAAAACGGAGACCACGCAATGAAAGTCGCAGCCGTCCAGATGGTGTCGGCCATCGCCCGCGAAGCCAACCTCGCGCGCGCCCACGACCTGCTCGCGCAGGCGGCCGCGGCCGGTGCCGAGCTGGCGGTGCTGCCCGAGTATTTCTGCATGATGGGTGCGCGCGACACCGACAAGCTGGGCCTGCGCGAGACGGCCGGCGCGGGCATGGTGCAGGGCTTCCTGGCCGACGCGGCGCGCGAATTCGGCCTCTGGATCGTCGGCGGCACGCTGCCGATAGAGAGCACCGATGCCGAGCACGTATTCAACAGCTCGCTGTGCTATTCGCCCGAGGGGACATGCGTGGCGCGCTACGACAAGATCCACCTTTTCTTCTTCGACAACGGCACCGAGCGCTATGACGAGCGCCGCGTGATCGCGCCGGGCGCGCAGCCGGTCGTGTTCGACCTGCCCTCGCGCGACGGCCACACCTGGCGCGTCGGCATGAGCGTCTGCTACGACCTGCGCTTTCCCGAGCTGTACCGCGCGCTCGCCAGGCAGGGCGCCGACCTGCTGCTGGTGCCCAGCGCCTTCACCCGCACCACGGGCGCGGCGCATTGGGAGGTGCTGCTGCGCGCCCGCGCCATCGAGAACCTGGCCTGGGTGGTTGCGCCCGCGCAGGGCGGCACGCACGAGAACGGCCGCCAGACCTGGGGCCAGTCGCTGGTGATCGATCCCTGGGGCACGGTGGTGGCGCAGCAGGCCAGCGAAGAAGGCGTGGTGCTGTTCGACATCGATGCCCGGCAGGTCGAGCGCACGCGCACGCAACTCCCCGTCCTTTCCCACTGCGTTCTCTAGAAATGTCCGATGCGTTGACCGTCGCACCGCAGCGGTGGGCGCTTTCGGCGTTCGCGCGCCTGCGCTCGCTGTGGCAGCGCTGGTTCCTGTGGCTGCTGCTCGCGGTGCTGGTGTCGGTACTGCTGGTCACCGTGGTCTGGCTCGCGGGGCGGCACGAAGTCGAACAGGTGCAGGCTGCGCTGGACCGCGACACCGCCGATGCCGTCTCCGACCTGCGCAGCGGCTTCCAGCGCAACGCGCAGAGCCTGCGCGCCACGCAGGCGTCCGGCACCGACCGATCGCAATGGCCCGACGCGGCCGCTGCCCTGCTGCGCGAGCACCGCGAATGGCTGCGGCTCGAATGGCGCGATGCCGCGCTGCGTCCGCTCGAAGCGGTCAACACACCCTACCGCATGCGCATCCTCGACGAGGCGAGCCGTGGGCCCGAGCAGTCCGATGTGACGCTGGCCTGCGCGGCGGCCCGCAAGCTCGGCGCGCCGGCCTATTCGCCGAGCCACTACGTACCGACTTCCGGCGGCGGCGGTGTCGAGGTGATGGAGCTTTGCGTGCCGATCGATGCGGGCGGCTTCCTCGTCGCCAGCTATTCGCTGCGCGACGCGCTCATCGAGCTGGTCGGCCCCACGCTCACGCGCGGGCAGGAGGTGGCGTTCACCGAAGCCGACGGCACGCGGCTGGTGGCGCTCGGCAGCTCGCGCCGCACCGGCACGCGCGTGTTCACCTCGCAGCAGCTGATCGACCTGCCGGGCGCCGCGCTGATGCTGCGCGTCGATGGCTGGCGCGCCGCGCCCGACCTGTTCCCGAACATGCTCACCGCACTGGTCACCGCGATCTCGATCGCGCTGGTGTCGGTGCTGGTCCTGCTCGCGCGCGACACGCGGCGGCGGCTGCGCGCCGAGCGCGACCTGGCCGATGCGCTGGCCTTTCGCAAGGCGATGGAAGACTCGGTCATCACCGGCCTGCGCGCGCGCGACCTGCAGGGGCGCATCACCTACGTGAACCCGGCCTTCTGCGAGATGGTCGGCTTCAGCCCCGAAGAACTCATGGCGGACAACGCCGATGCGCCCTACTGGCCCACCGAGCTGGCGCACGAATACCAGCAGCGCCAGGCGCGGCGGCTGGCCGGCGGCATGCCGCCGCGCGAGGGTTTCGAATCGGTCTTCATGCGCAAGGACGGCACGCGCTTTCCGGTGCTCATCTTCGAAGCGCCGCTGATCAACGCGCACCGCGTGCAGACCGGCTGGATGAGCGCCTTCATCGACGTGAGCGAGCAGCGCCGCATCGAGGAACTCTCGCGCGCCAGCCAGGAGCGCCTGCAGGCCAGCGCGCGGCTCGCCACCGTCGGCGAGATGGCCTCGCTGCTGAGTCACGAACTCACGCAGCCGCTGGCCGCCATTGCCAGCTACGCGAGCGGCTCGCTCAACCTGCTCGGCACCGACGCGAAGGGCGACCAGGGCGAAGTCGCGATGGCGGTGCGCCGCATCGCCGAGCAGGCCGACCGCGCCGGCCAGGTGATCCGCAGCGTGCACGACTTCGTGCGCCGGCGCGACCGCACGCGCGAGGCCGTCGCGCCGCAGGCGCTGATCGATGCGGTGCTGCCGCTGGTGCGGCTGCAGGCGCGCAAGCTCGGCGTGATCATCGAGGTGGTGCTCGAAGACCGGCTGCCCGCGGCCATGTGCGACCGCACGCTGGTCGAGCAGGTGCTGCTCAACCTGGCGCGCAACGCGATGCAGGCAATGGACAGCCCCGACAACGTCGGCAGCCGCGTGCTGCGGCTGCGCGTGGCGCGCGCCGTGGCGGTGGGCGGCGCGGGCGTCGAAGACGGGCGCCGCTGGCTGGAGTTTTCGGTGGCCGACCTGGGCTGCGGCATCAGCGAAGAGGTTGCGCAGCGCCTCTTCACGCCCTTCTTCACCACGCGCGCCGACGGCATGGGGCTGGGCCTGAGCCTTTGCCGCACGGTGGTGGAGCAACACGGGGGCGCGCTGATGTTCGAGCCCAACCGTCCTCGCGGGACGGTATTCCGGTTCACTCTCCCGGCCGCGGGATGAACGCGTTTTCTTTTTCTCTGCTGGATCTCATGGCATGCAACCGCTGATCGATGGATTGATCTTTATCGTGGACGACGACGCCAGCGTGCGCGAGGCGCTGGCCTGGCTGCTGCGTTCGCGCCGCCTGGCCAGCGAGCATTTCGGGAGCGCCGAGGCCTTCGAGCAGCATCTGGCGCAAGGCCCCCTGCCCGAGCAGCCGCTGTGCCTGCTGCTCGACGTGCGGATGCCCGGCACCAGCGGGCTGGTGCTGTTCGACCGGCTCGCGGAGCGCGGCCTGCTGGAGGCGATGCCGGTGATCTTCCTGACCGGCCATGCCGACGTGCCGACGGCCGTCGATGCGGTCAAGCGGGGGGCTTTCGATTTCTGCGAGAAGCCGTTCTCGGACAACGCGCTGGTCGACCGCATCGAGCAGGCGCTGGGCGCGTCGCTGCGCGCGCTTGAAGTGCAGCGCGTGCGCCGCAGCCTCGCTGTGCGCGTCGCCGAGCTGACGGACCGCGAGCGCGACGTGATGCGGCTCGTGGTCGAGGGGCTGCCGAACAAGCTGATCGCCGACCAACTGGCGATCAGCGTGCGCACGGTGGAGGTCCACCGCGCGCGCGTGTTCGAGAAGATGGAAGTGAAGTCGGCCGTGGAGTTGGCCAACCGACTTCGGGGTCTCTAGAAGATCAGGCCTTTTCCGCCACGAAGATTTCGACGCGGCGGTTCTGGGCGCGGCCGGAGGCCGTGCCGTTGTCGGCCAGAGGTTCGCGCGAACCACGGCCATCGGTCGTGATCGCGGTGGTCGACACGCCGCGTCCCACCAAGTGGTTGCGCACGCTGTCGGCGCGGCTCACCGAGAGGCGCTCGTTGCCTTCTTCGCTGCCCCTGTTGTCGGTGTGGCCGACCGCGCGCACGCTGGCGGCGGTGGCGCTCTTCAGGCCTTCGGCGACCTTGTCGAGCACCTGCGCGAGGTTGCGCTTGACGTTGGAGCGGCCCGTGTCGAACGACAGCTCATTGGGAATGATCACGTGCAGCTGGTTGTCGGCGGTCTGCTCGATCACCACGCCCGTGCCCTTGGTGGAGGCCTCGAGGTCGGTCTTCAGCGCGGCCAGGCGTGCGGTCCAGCTGTTGGCTGGCGCGGCAGGCTGGGCAGCCGGCGCGGGCTGGGCCGGCGGCGGCGACTGCGAAGCGCAACCCGCGATGAACGTCAATGCAGCCGCTGCTGCACCCGAAACAAGAAGCTTCCTCATGAATTTTCCCTCTGATGGACCATTGAAAAAAACGACGGGAACCGGCCGTTCGACGCGGCCGGTTTCCCCGGTGGGTGTGCCTGATCAGCCGCGCGGGCCGCGCTCACCCACATAGATTTCGACGCGGCGGTTCTGCGCGCGGCCGGCGTCGGAATTGTTGTCGGCCACCGGCTCGTGCGAACCGCGGCCTTCGACGCGGAAGGCCGCCGCGTTCACGCCGCGTGCGACCAGGTAGTCGCGCGTGCTGGTGGCGCGCTCGACCGACAGCGGGTTGTTGATGGCGTCGGAGCCGGTGCTGTCGGTGTGGCCGATGATGCGGACCTCGGCGTTCGGATTGTTGCGCAGGCCGCTCGCGAACTGGTCGAGCACCGGTGCGAAGTTCGGCTTGATGTTGGCGCGGCCCACGTCGAACGACACGTCGCTCGGGATCGCGAGCTTCAGCTCGTTGTTCTGCGTCTGGGTCACGGCCACGCCGGTGCCCTGGGTGGCGGCTTCCATCTGGCGCTTCTGGTTTTCCATGCGCTGCGACCACAGGTAGCCGCCCAGCGCGCCGGCGGCCGCGCCGACCACTGCGCCGGTGCCGATGGCGCCCCGGTTGCCGCCGGTGGCCGAACCGATGGCGGCGCCGCCGAGCGCGCCGATGCCGGCACCGATGCCGGTGTTGCGCTGGGTGTCGGTCATCCCGCCGGCACAGCCGGAGAGGACGAGGGCGGCGGCGGTGGTTGCGAGTACGAACTTTTTCATGGCAATCCCTTTCGGTGTTGAATCAGGCGGGCCACAGCTTAGCTCCCGAGCGTACGCGATGGTACGGGCTCAAGGCACTACGGAAAATAAGAAAACCTTCGCCGTTGGGCGTGAATGCTGCGATGATTGCTACTAAAGTAATAGCGAGCAGGTGCTTCTCCGACACAGGCCGGCGGCCTGGGGCTACGCAAACAATTCACGTTTTCGGCGGCGGGTCCCGGTCTTCGGCTTCGTGGCCAGCCTCGGGTTCGGCTTCGCCGTGCAATTCACCCTTATCGCGGCCGGAAAACATGGTCCACCAGATGATCAAGATGAACACGAGTCCTGCGGCGAGGGCTTCAAGCAGAATCAAACCCATGAGAAATGGACTCCAGTGGCTGGTCGGGCTTGTGATCGTAGCAACGCTCGCCGGCTGTTCCGTCGGCCCGCGCGTGCCCGACGCCCCCACCCGCCCTTCCGTCACCCCGCCGCGCGACCTCGGACCGCTGACAGGCTCGCTCGCGCACCCCAAGAGCCGCTGGGTGCCCGTCGGCTGGGCCGAACTGCCGGGCTTCGGCGAAGACCCGCTGCATGAAGCCTGGATCGCGCTGCTGGCCAACTGCGCGCGCCCCAATGCCGCCTTCGCACCGCTGTGCCGCGAGGTGCGCCAGCTGGCCATCGCCACCCCCGAGGAGCAGCGCCAGTGGATGACCGACCGGCTGCAGCCCTACCGCATCGAGTCGCTGAGCGGCCAGAGCGAAGGCAAGCTCACGAGCTACTACGAGCCGGTGTACGAAGCCTCGCGCGTGCCCACCGCCACCTTCAACGTGCCGCTCTACCAGGCGCCGGACGGGCTGGTGCCGCGCCGCCCCTGGTACACGCGCCAGGAAATCGAGACCCTGCCCGAAGCCCAGGCCGCGCTGCGCGGCCGCGAGATCGCGTGGATGGCCGACCCGATCGATGCACTGATGCTGCACATCCAGGGCTCCGGGCGCCTGCGCATCACCGAGGCCAACGGCCTGCAGCACACCGTGCGCGTGGCCTTCTCGGCCACCAACGAACAGCCGTACCGCAGCGTGCAGCAATGGCTGATCAGCCAGGGCGTGACCAAGGTCGGCAAGTGGCCCGACGACACCAAGGCCTGGGCCGTGCAGAATCCGCAGCGCGTGACGCAGCTGCTGTGGAGCAATCCGCGCTATGTGTTCTTCCGCGAGGAGGTCATGAGCGAGGTCGACGCCGCCTTCGGCCCGCGCGGCGCACAGGGCGTGCCGCTCACGGCGGGGCGCTCGATCGCGGTCGACCGCGAAAGCATTCCCTATGGCACGCCGGTCTGGCTCGCATCGAGCGGGCCGGCGGCGCAACTGCAGAAACTGGTGGTGGCGCAGGACACCGGCAGTGCCATCCTCGGCGCGGTGCGCGCCGACTATTTCGCAGGCACCGGCTCCGATGCCGGGCGGCTGGCCGCGAGCATGAATCAGCCACTGCGCCTGTGGGCGCTCTGGCCGAAGTAGCCCGCCTCGTTTCTTTTTTTCCAGGACCGGCACGCCGCGTGCCGGGCATGTGGCGTCATTGTTCTGTCATGAGCGATGCACGGTTTCGTCATGGTGGCCCCCTAAGGTCCTGCCTCTGACGAGAGGCTGACTTTTTGCCTCACGACGCCCCCTCCACGATTCCTGGAAAACAAAATGACTGATTCCACCAAGGCCCCCAGCGCTTCCCGCCGCCATGCCCTGCGATTGATGGGCGCGGCTCCCATGCTCCCCCTCGGCGGCGTTGCCTTCCTGACCGCTTGTGGCGGTGGCGGCAACGGCGCCCAGGGGTTCCTGCCCATCGCGCCCGCACCGGCGCCTCCGGCCCCTGCACCAGCTCCCGCCAATTTCGTTTCTGCCGAATTCACCGGCATGGCCGCACCGACGCTCGCAACGCCCGACTTGATGGCGACCACCACGGTCGGCTCCACGCTCAAGGTGTCGTTCGACAACGGCAGCTCCACCGAATACAAGCTGGACTACAAGCCCTTCTTCCTGACCGGCGACATGGTGTCCGACGGCAAGGGCGGCAAGATCCTGGCGGGCGGCTATGTCGACATCAACAACCAGCCGATCATCGATGCCTCGGTGGCCGGCAAGGAACGCCAGTTCTTCTCCGACAGCCCCGACGGCACCTCGCTGCTCGCGCTGTCGAACGCCAATGTGGCCGGCGTCAAGGGCAAGCCGGTGTTCGCCGTGGTGCAGTTCGAATACACCACCCGCAACCAGAAGGGCGACAGCACCTATGGCACGCTGCCCTCGCCCATCGCGGTGCTCACGCTCGACCAGGACCAGGCCACCGGCAAACTGAGCCTGGTGAAGTACCACAACGTCGACATGTCGTCGGCGCACGGCCTGTGGATCACCTGCGGCGCCAGCCTCTCGCCGTGGAACACCCATCTCTCGAGCGAAGAGTACGAGCCCGATGCAGCGGCTATCGCCACCAACACCATGTTCAAGGCCTACAGCCAGAACGTGTTCGGCGACCCGACCAAGGCCAACCCGTACCACTACGGCCACCTGCCCGAAATCACGGTGAACCCCGACGGCACCGGCAGCGTCAAGAAGCACTACTGCATGGGCCGCATCTCGCATGAGCTGATCCAGGTCATGCCCGACAACCGCACCGCCATCATGGGCGACGACTACACCAACGGCGGCTTCTTCATGTTCGTCGCGGACAAGGAGAAGGACCTCTCGGCCGGCTCGCTCTACGTTGCAAAGTACGACGCGGGCTATTCCGTCGACCCGGCCGCGGCCGCCACCAAGATGTCGTGGATCAACCTCGGCCACGCCACCAGCGCCGAGATCGAGAACCTTGCCAACACGCTCAAGGCCAGCGACATCCTGGATGTGGTCTTTGCCGATCCGTCCGACGCCAGCTACACCAAGCTGTTCGCCGACGGTACCGCCAACTGGGTCAAGCTCAAGCCCGGCATGGAGAAGGCCGCCGCCTTCCTCGAAACCCACCGCTACGCCAACCTCAAGGGCGCCAGCATGGCCTTCACCAAGATGGAAGGCACCACCGTCAACATCAAGGACAAGGTGGCCTATTCCGCGCTGCAGAACATCCAGGACTCGATGGTCAGCGGCGGCAAGGGCTGGACGGCCGCCACCAACATTGCGTTGCCCAAGAAGCTCGGCGCCGGCGGCGTGATGGCGCACAACCTCGCGGGCGGCCAGAAGGACACCGAGGGCAACTCGATCAACAGCGACTGGGTGCCGACGCAGACCCGCGCGCTGATCGTGGGCGAAGACCTCGCCACGCCCGACGCACTGGGCAACACCTCCAACCCCGACAAGATCGGCAATCCCGACAACGTCAAGTTCTCTGAAAAGATGCGCACGCTGTTCATCGGCGAGGACAGCAGCAGCCACGTCAACAACTTCCTGTGGGCCTACAACATCGACACGAAGAAGCTCTCGCGCCTCATGTCGATTCCCGCGGGCGGCGAATCGACGGGCCTGCATGCGGTCGACGAGATCAACGGCTGGACCTACATCATGAGCAACTTCCAGCACCCGGGTGACTGGGGCGGCATCCATTCCAAGGTGCAGGCCACGCTCGACCCGCTGGTGCGCAAGAACTACAACGATCGCTTCAGCGCCGCTGTGGGCTACCTCACCGCCGACCCGATCCAGCCGAAGCTCGCCAAGTAAGCCATCGGCGCTTCGGATTCAGGACGGCGCTGCTGGCAACGGCAGCGCCGTCTTGTATCTGACCTGCTTCAGTGCAAAGCTCGAGCGGATCTTCTCGATCCCCGGAATCGGCGTGAGTTGCTCGAGGATGAATTTCTCCAGCGCCGCCATGTCGGCCACCGCGATGCGGATCAGGTAGTCGCTGTCGCCCGTCATCAGGTAGCACTCCATCACCTCGTCGTGCTCGGCGATGCGCTGCTCGAAGTCGGCGAGCGACTGCTTGCTCTGCGTCGTGAGGCTGATCGAGATGAACACATTGAGCCCGAGGCCCAGCGCCTTCGCACTCGCGAGCGCCACGTAACGGTCGATCACGCCATTCGCTTCGAGCACCTTCACCCGGGCGAGGCACGGCGAGGGCGAGAGGTGCACGCGGCGCGCCAGCTCCACGTTCGACAGCGCGCCGTCGCGTTGCAGCTCGTCGAGAATGCGCAGGTCGATGGCGTCCAGTTGCATGAAATGCCGCAGATTTAAGAGGTGGCGGAATTTTATGCTGCGCCGTCTGCATGGGCTTGCCAGCGCCGGTAGCTAATTTTCCGCATCGCGGCTTAAAGTGCCGGTATGAACGCCCCGATTTCCGCCGACCAGATGCGCGCCCTGCAGCTCGACACGCCGCTGTCGCACGACCCCGACCCCGCAGAGACTGCCGAATGGCGCGACGCCTTCCTGGCGCTGGCGCAGACGCACGGCCCGCAGCGCGCGCGCCAGATGCTGGTGGAGCTGGCCCGCCTCGCGCGGCAGCAACGCATCGGCTGGCAGCCCGAACTCGCCACGCCTTACGTCAACACCATCGCGGTGGAAGACCAGCCGCCGTTCCCGGGCGATCTCGCGGTCGAGGAGCGCCTCGCCTCGCTGATGCGCTGGAATGCGCTCGCGATGGTGGCCAAGGCCAACCAGGCGTATGGCGAACTCGGTGGCCACATCGCCAGTTACGCCAGCGCGGCCGATCTGTTCGAGACCGGCTTCAATCATTTCTTCCATGCGCGCAGCGACACCCACCGCGGCGACCTCGTGTTCTTCCAGCCGCACAGCGCGCCCGGCGTCTATGCACGCGCCTACTTGGAAGGCCGCCTCGGCGAAGAAGACCTCAAGCACTACCGCCAGGAACTCACCGCGCCGGCCTTCACCCAAGGCAGCGGCGCGCGCGGCCTCAGCAGCTATCCGCATCCCTACCTGATGCCGGACTTCTGGCAGTTTCCCACCGGCTCGATGGGCATCGGCCCGATCAGCTCGATCTACCACGCGCGCTTCATGCGTTACCTCACGCACCGCAACCTGCTCGACTGCGAGGGCAGGAAAGTGTGGGGCGTTTTCGGCGACGGCGAGATGGACGAGCCCGAATCGATGAGCGCGCTGACGCTGGCCGCGCGCGAGAAGCTCGACAACCTCGTGTGGGTCGTCAACTGCAACCTGCAGCGGCTCGACGGCCCGGTGCGCGGCAACGGCCGCATCATCGACGAGCTCGAGAAGCTGTTTGCCGGCGCGGGCTGGAACGTCATCAAGCTCGTGTGGGGCAGCGACTGGGACGGCCTGTTCGCGCAGGACGCGAGCGGCGCGCTCGCACGCGTGTTCGCCCACACCGTCGACGGCCAGATGCAGACCTTCGCGGCCAAGGACGGCCGCTTCAACCGCGACAACTTCTTCGGCCAGAACCCCGAACTCGCGCGCCTCGCCGAAGGCATGACCGACGAGCAGATCGACCGCCTCAAGCGCGGCGGCCACGACCTCGTGAAGATTCACGCGGCCTACGCTGCCGCGGCTGCGCACGGCGGCCAGCCCACCGTGATCCTCGCCCACACCAAGAAGGGCTATGGCATGGGCAGTGCTGCGCAGGGCAAGATGACCACGCACTCGCACAAGAAGATGGGCGACGTGGACCTCCTCGAATTCCGCGACCGCTTCAGCCTGCCGCTGACCGATGCGCAGGCCACCGCGATGGACTTCTACCGCCCGGCCGAGGACAGCCCCGAGATGCAGTACCTGCGCCGGCACCGCGAAGCACTCGGCGGCGCCATGCCGCGCCGCGAGACCGCCTGCGAGGTCGTGCCGAAGCCCGACATCGCGGGCTACGCGCAGTTCGCCACCGCGGCAGCCGGCAAGGAAATGAGCACCACCATGGCCTTCGTGCGCATGCTGGGCAACCTCATGAAGGACAAGGCCCTGGGCCCACGCATCGTGCCCATCGTGGCCGACGAGGCGCGCACCTTCGGCATGGCCAACCTGTTCAAGCAGGTGGGCATCTATTCGAGCGTGGGCCAGCGCTATGCGCCGGAAGACATCGGCTCGGTGCTGAGCTACCGCGAAGCCACCGACGGGCAGATCCTCGAAGAGGGCATCAGCGAAGCCGGCGCCGTCGCGAGCTGGACGGCTGCGGCCACCAGCTACAGCGTGCACGGCCTCGCGATGCTGCCCTTCTACATCTACTACTCGATGTTCGGCTTCCAGCGCGTGGGCGATGCCATCTGGGCCGCAGCCGACCAGCGGGCGCGCGGCTTCCTGCTCGGCGCCACGTCGGGGCGCACCACGCTCGGCGGCGAAGGCCTGCAGCACCAGGACGGCAGCAGCCACCTCGTGGCCGCGACCATTCCGAACTGCAAGGCCTACGACCCGGCCTTCGCGGGCGAGATGGCGGTGATCGTCGATGCAGGCATCCGCGAAATGATGGTCGAGCAGAAGGACGTTTTTTACTACGTCACGCTCATGAACGAGAACTACGCGCAGCCCGATGTGCCGCAAGGCGCGGAGGCGGGCATCCTGCGTGGCTGCTATCGCTTCGGCAACTATGCGCCGGCTTCAGGCAAGGCCAGGAAAAAGGTCACGCTCATGGGCTCGGGCGCCATCCTCACCGAGGTCGTCAAGGCTGCGCAGTTGCTGGCCGACGAAGGCATCGAGGCCGAGGTGTTCAGCGTCACGAGCTGGAGCGAACTCGCGCGCGACGGCCTGGCCTGCGAGACGCGGGCGATCGCAGGCGAGGAAGCTGGCTTGCCTTTCATTGCGCAGCAGCTCGGCGCAGGCAAGGGCCCGATCGTCGCCGCCACCGACTACGTGCGCGCCGTGCCCGAGAGCGTGCGCGCCTTCCTGCCCGAAGGCCGCCGCTACCTCACGCTCGGCACCGACGGCTTCGGCCGCAGCGACACGCGCGCGGCGCTGCGTGCGTTCTTCGGCGTGGATGCGGCCAGCATCGCGCGGGCGGCGCGGCACGCCCTGGGCTGAACCCCGGGGGGGCGGGGTGCCGGGCGCGCAGGCCTGCGTTAGAGTCGCAGGCCCCAACCCGCCCCGCGTCCATGACCGCCCGTTTCCAATCGCTCGCCCCCGCCGTCCGCCTGGCCGACCAGGTGGCCGATGCACTCGCGGCCGAGGTGCGCAGCGGGCGCTTGTCCGAAGGCGACCGCCTGCCGACCGAGGCGGTGCTCGCCGAGCAGTTCGGCGTGAGCCGCACCGTGGTGCGCGAAGCCGTCTCGCGGCTCAAGTCGTTGGGGTTGGTGGATTCGCGCCAGGGCAGCGGCGTGTATGTGCGCGCCGCCGGTGTCGAGCCGCTGCGCTTCGAGATGCCGCATGTGGCCTCGCGCGAAGCGGTGATCCAGATGGTCGAGCTGCGCCGCGCGCTCGAAGCCGAGGTGGCCGCGCTCGCGGCCGAGCGCCGCACCCCCGAGGACGTGCAGCGCATCCGCGACGCGATCGAGGCGCTGCATGCCGCGGTGGTGGCCGGCGGCAACGGCGCAGACGAGGACGTGCGCTTTCACCGCGCCATTGCCGAGGCCGCGCGCAACCCCTTCCTGATCGGCACGCTGCAGTACCTGCGGCAGTTCCTGCATGGCGCCACGCGTGTCACCCGCGCCAACGAGGCACGCCGCGCGGACTTCGCGCGCGAGGTGGCGCAGGAGCATGCGCAGATCGTCGAAGCCATCGAGGCCGGCGATCCGCTGCGCGCCCGCGAGGCCGCCAAGTCCCACATGGACAACGCCATCCGCCGCATCGAGCAGGCCGATCCGGCCTTCTGGCACCAGGAAGGCGCGCAGCTTGCGCGCCCGCTGGTCGAAGGCTGGCCCGTGGGCAAATAAAGGAAACGAGGTGTGAGTTTGCGGGTTTACCCGGGTCGGGCAAGTTGCCTCAAATTTGTATGATGACCTGACAAATCAAGAGGCGGCCGCGCTGCATGGCGACGGGATGACCTCGTTCTTTCATCATCCAAGCGGACTTTCCCTCATGACTCCAACCCTCCCGGCTGGCGCGCCTTTGACCGGTCTTGCCGATTTGCCGGCCGACGCCGCGCTCGAGAAGCGCACCTACGCCAAGGTGTTCTGGCGCCTCGTTCCCTTCCTGATGCTCTGCTACGTGGTCGCTTATCTCGACCGCGTGAACGTCGGCTTCGCCAAGCTGCAGATGGGGCAGGACCTGGGCTTCAGCGAAACCGTGTTCGGCCTCGGCGCCGGCATCTTCTTCCTCGGCTACTTCCTGTTCGAGGTGCCGAGCAACCTGCTGCTCAACCGCGTGGGCGCGCGCATCTGGATCGCGCGCATCATGATCACCTGGGGCCTGCTCTCGGCGTGCTTCGTGTTCGTGCAGACGCCCACCAGCTTCTACATCCTGCGTTTCCTGCTCGGCGTGGCCGAGGCGGGCTTCTATCCCGGCGTGATCCTCTACCTGACCCACTGGTACCCGGCGCACCGGCGCGCGCGGATCATCGCGGTCTTCATGTCGGCGATCCCGGTGGCGGGCATCTTCGGCAATCCGCTCTCGGGCTGGATCATGGACGGCTTCCACGGCGTGTCGTCGCTGCAGGGTTGGCAGTGGATGTTCATCATCGAAGCCATTCCTGCCGTGCTCGTGGGCGTGATGGTGCTGTTCTACCTGGACAACGGCATCCAGCAGGCACGCTGGCTCGCGCCCGATGAAAAGCGGCTGCTGCAGCGCGAGGTCGAGCGCGACCAGGCGCACGGCGCGAAAGGCCCGCATTCGGTGGCCGCGGTTTTCCGCGATGCGCGTGTGTGGTGGATGGCACTGATCTACTTCGCCTTCGTCATGGGCCAGTACGCGCTGACCTTCTGGCTGCCCACGCTGGTGAAGGCCACGGGCGTGCGGGGCAACCTGAACATCGGCCTGCTGAGCGCCATTCCGTTTCTCTGCGCCATCGTCGCGATGAACCTCTTCGGCCGCAGCGCCGACCGCCGGCAGGAGCGCCGCTGGCACCTGATCGTGCCCGCGATGATGGGCGCGGTGGGCTTCACCGTGGCCGCCTCGTACACGCAGAACACGACCGTGTCGCTGGCGTTCCTTTCGCTCGCGGCGGCCGGCGTGCTGACCTGCGCGCCGCTCTTCTGGTCGCTGCCCACCGCCTTCCTTTCGGGCACGGCCGCCGCCGCCGGCATTGCGGCCATCAATTCGGTGGGCAACCTCGCGGGCTTCGTGAGCCCGTACCTCATCGGCTATCTCAAGGACCTCACGGGCAGCACGCAGATCGGCATGTACGTGCTGGCCGCGGCGCTGGTGCTCGGGGCCATCGGCGTCTGGCTCACGCCCAAAAAACTCGTCAATCGCTGACCGGAGAAACGACACCATGACAGACACCCCAAGCAACACCCCCATCGTCGGCCTCGTGGGCCTCGGCGCCATGGGCAGCGGCATGGCGCAATCGCTGCGCCGCGCAGGCCACGCGCCGCACGTGTTCGACGTGCGGCCCGAAGTGGCCCAGGCCTTCGCGCGCGACGGCGGCACCGCCTGCGACACGCTGGCCGCGCTCGGCGCGCAGTGCGACATCGTGGTCAGCGTCGTCGTCAATGCGGCGCAGACCGAGTCGGTGCTGTTCGGCGACGGCACCGTGCCCGGCTGCGCGGCGTCGATGAAGCCCGGCAGCCTGTTCGTGATGTGCTCCACCGTCGACCCGAACTGGTCGGTCGCGCTCGAGGCGCGCCTGGCCGCGCAGGGCATCCTGTACCTCGATGCGCCGATCTCCGGTGGCGCCGCGAAGGCCGCGAGCGGCCAGATGACGATGATGACCGCCGGCACCCCCGCCGCCTACGCCAAGGCCGGCGCGGTGCTCGACGCGATGGCCGCCAAGGTCTACCGCCTCGGCGACTCGGCCGGTGCGGGCAGCAAGGTCAAGGTCATCAACCAGTTGCTGGCCGGCGTGCACATCGCCGCGGCCGCCGAGGCGATGGCGCTGGGCCTGCGCGAAGGCGTGGACCCGGCCGCGCTCTACGAGGTCATCACCCACAGCGCTGGCAACAGCTGGATGTTCGAGAACCGCATGGCCCATGTGCTGGCCGGCGACTACACGCCGCTCTCCGCCGTCGACATCTTCGTGAAGGACCTGGGGCTGGTGCTCGACGTGGCGCGCGCGAGCAAGTTTCCGCTGCCGCTGTCGTCCACTGCGCACCAGATGTTCATGCAGGCCTCCACGGCAGGTTTTGCGCGGGAGGACGACAGTGCGGTCATCAAGATATTCCCCGGCATCGATCTGCCGGCCCCGAACAAAGAAGCCTGAAGAAAGAAGACAAAAAACGCCATGAACATCCTCATCACCGGCGGCTGCGGCTTTCTCGGCGCGCGGCTCGCGCGCACGCTGCTCGCAGGCGGCCCGCTGGCACTGGCCGGCGGCCAGGCCAGGGAAGTCTCGCGCATCACGCTGGCCGACCGCGTGCCGCCGCCCGCCGACCTGCAGGCCGATGCCCGCGTGCAGTTCGTGCAGGGCGACCTGTACGAACAGGCCGGCAACGGCGCGCTGCCGCTGGCCGACACCGATGCCGTGTTTCACCTCGCCGCGGCCGTGAGCGGCGAATGCGAGGCCGACTTCGACCTCGGCATGCGCAGCAACCTCGACACCACGCGCGCCCTGCTCGATGCCTGCCGCCGCGCCGGCCATGCGCCGGTGTTCGTGTTCTCCAGCTCGGTCGCGGTCTTCGGCGATTCGCCCGAGCAGCGCCTGCCCGCGGTGATCGAGGACACCACGCTGCCGACGCCGCAGAACAGCTACGGCATCCAGAAGTTCATCGGCGAGCAGCTGGTGGCCGACTTCACGCGCAAGGGCTTCGTGCAGGGCCGCAACGTGCGGCTCATGACGGTCTCGGTGCGGCCGGGCCGGCCCAACGGCGCGGCCTCCAGCTTCCTGAGCGGCATGCTGCGCGAGCCGCTGGCCGGTGAGCGCGCGCGCTGCCCGGTGGCGCCCGACACCCCGGTTGCGCTGGCATCGCCCGGCAACACCGTTGCGGGCATCGTCCGTGCAGCCACTGCGAGCGCCGCCGAATGGGGTGCGCGCACCGCCATCAACCTGCCCGCGCTGACCACCACCGTGCGTGAGATGGCCGATGCGCTCGAACGCATCGCGGGCAAGGACGCCACGGGTCTGATCGACTGGACGCCCGACGCGCAGGTCGCGAAGATCGTGACCAGCTGGCCCAGCCGCATCCGCGCCGCGCGTGCCGAGGCGTTGGGCCTGAAGGCCGACGCGAGCTTCGACACCATCCTGCGCGACTACGTGCGCGAGAACCCGCAGGCGGTGAAGCTGCCTGTCATCGTGAAGGACTGAGCCATGGCCAAGTTAGTGCTCGGCTGCATCGCAGACGATTTCACCGGCGCGACGGACCTCGCCAACAACCTCGTACGCGCCGGCATGCGCGTGGTGCAGGCCATTGGCGTACCGGCCACGCCGCTCGATGCCGATGTCGATGCCGTAGTGGTCGCACTCAAGTCGCGCACCGTCGCGCCGGCCGAGGCCATCGCGCAATCGCTCGATGCGCTGCGCTGGCTGCAGGCGCAGGGCGCGCAGCAGATCTACTTCAAGTACTGCTCCACCTTCGACAGCACGCCGCAGGGCAACATCGGCCCCGTCACCGAGGCGCTGATGGACGCGCTGAAGTGCGACTTCACCATCGCGACGCCCGCCTTCCCCGACAACAAGCGCACCGTGTTCAAGGGCTACCTGTTCGCGGGCGATGTGCTGCTCAACGAGAGCGGCATGCAGAACCATCCGCTCACGCCGATGACCGATCCGAACCTCGTGCGGGTGCTGCAGGCGCAGTGCATGCGCAAGGTGGGGTTGATCGATCACACGGTGGTGGCGCGCGGGGATGCGGCCATCACGGAGCGCATCGCGCAGTTGAAGGGCGAGGGCGTCTCGATCGCCATCGTCGATGCGGTGTCGAACGACGACCTGCTGCGCCTCGGGCCGGCGCTCGCGAAGATGCCGCTGGTCACCGCGGGCTCGGGAGTGGCCATCGGGCTGCCGGCCAA
This sequence comes from Variovorax sp. P4_B10, assembly GCF_056402375.1. Taxonomy (NCBI): domain Bacteria; kingdom Pseudomonadati; phylum Pseudomonadota; class Betaproteobacteria; order Burkholderiales; family Comamonadaceae; genus Variovorax; species Variovorax sp. P4_B10. Next base: position 50,769 of record NZ_JBFUHN010000003.1, read on the forward strand.
CTTCGGGCTCTCGCCCTCGTCGCAGGCCAGCGCGTTGCCCGCGGCCGGCGGACTGCGGGCCGTGGTCTCGGGCAGCTGCTCGCTCGCCACCAACCGGCAGGTGCTGGATTTCATCCAGCGCGGCGGCGCGGCGCTGGCGGTCGACCCGCTGCGCATTGCGGCGGGTGTCGATGTCGCAGCCGAGGCGTTGGCCTGGGCCGCGCCGCTGATCGGCAAGCAACCGGTGCTGGTCTATTCCACTGCCGAAGCCGGTGCCGTCAAGTCGGTGCAGGGCAAGCTCGGTGTCGAGGAAGCCGGCGCGATGGTCGAGCGCACCATCGCCGCCATCGCGCGCGGGCTGGTCGACCGGGGCGTGCGCCAGCTCGTGGTGGCAGGCGGCGAAACCTCGGGCGCCTGTGTGCAGGCGCTCGGCATCGCACAGATGCAGATCGGCCCGCAGATCGACCCCGGCGTGCCGTGGTGCCATGCGCGCGCCGAAGCCGCGCAGGGCGCTGGCGTGCACATCGCGCTCAAGTCCGGCAACTTCGGTGGGGACGATTTCTTCACCAAGGCCTTTACAGTCCTCGTATGACATCCACCCCCAGCGTTCACGCACTTTCGGGGCGCGATCACGCCGCCGGTGTGATCGTTCAGAGCACTGGTCGATCGGCTGCAAACCAGCAGCGTGCCCTCGTGCACAGGGCACCGGGTGCTCCCCGCAGCGAAATAAAGGAGGAGCGAAGCGGGGGACATTCGCGGAGGGGAGCACCCGGTGTCCTGTGCACGCACCCCGAACACCAGCGCCCGAACATCAGCGCCCGAACGCAAGCGGTGAAAAACTGACATGAATGAAACCGAAGCCCGCGAAGAAATCTGCCGAGTAGGCCGCAGCCTCTTCGAGCGCGGCTACGTGCACGCCACCGCCGGCAACATCAGCGTGCGGCTGGACGACGGCTTCCTGATCACGCCGACCGATGCCTGCCTCGGCTTTCTCGATCCGGCGCGGCTCGCGCGGCTCGATGCGGATGGCAAGCAGACCGGCGGCGACCGCGCCAGCAAGACCATCGCGCTGCACACGCGCATCTATGCGGCCGCACGCCGTTTCGACGCAGACACGGCCTGCGTGATCCACACGCACAGCACGCATTGCGTCGCGCTCACGCTGAACGCATCCGGTGATGAACTGCTGCCCGCGCTCACGCCCTACTTCGTGATGAAGGTCGGCCATGTGCCGCTCATTCCGTACCACCGCCCCGGCGCGCCGGAAGCTGCAGAGCTGGTTGCGCAGGCCATCGAGCGCTTCGGCGCCGCAGGCACGCCCATCCGCGCCGTGATGCTCGAACGCCTCGGCCCCAACGTCTGGCACGCAACGCCGGCCGCCGCCATGGCCGTGCTCGAGGAACTCGAAGAAACCGCCAGGCTCCAGATGCTCGCCGGCGCCGCAAGGCCCGCGCCCCTGGATGCCCAACAGATCGATGAACTGCGCACCACATTCGGTGCGCGCTGGTAGTAAAAACAGACCATGCCCCAATTTGCCGCCAACCTCTCGATGCTCTATCCGGAGCTCGATTTCCTCGACCGCTTCGACGCCGCCGCGAAAGACGGCTTCAAAGCCGTCGAATACCTGTTTCCCTACGCCTTCGCGAAGGACGAGATCGTCGCGCGGCTGAAGCACAACGGCCTGCAGCAGGTGCTCTTCAACGGCCCGCCCGGCAACTGGGACGGCGGCGAGCGCGGTCTCGCGTGCCTGCCCGGCCGCGATGCCGAGTTTCGCGAAGGCCTCGCCAAGGCCATCGACTACGCCGTGGCGCTCGACTGCCCGCGCATCCACGTCATGGCCGGCCTCGTGCCCGAAGGCCTTGCGCGCGACGCGGTGCAGCCGGTGTACATCGACAACCTGCGCTGGGCTGCGGCCGAGGCCGCCAAGGCGGGCCGCGACGTGCTGATCGAGCCGATCAACACGCGCGACATCCCCGGCTTCTTCCTCAACCGCCAGGACCATGCGCACGAGATCGTCGAGACCGTCGGCGCGCCCAACCTCAAGGTGCAGATGGACCTGTACCACTGCCAGATCGTCGAGGGCGACGTGGCGATGAAGATCCGCAAGTACCTGCCGACCGGCCGCGTCGGCCACCTCCAGATCGCGGGCGTGCCCGAGCGCCACGAGCCCGACATCGGCGAGCAGAACTACCCCTACCTGTTCGACGTGATCGACGAGGTCTCGAAGCAATGCGGTTGGCAGGGCTGGGTCGGCTGCGAGTACCGGCCGAAGCGCGGTTCGGAACCCGGCGGCACCTCGGCCGGCCTGGGCTGGCTGCGCGCATTGCGGCAGCGCGCATGAAACTCGAGGCGCTGCGCATTCCGTTGTCGCTGCGCGGCTTCGCGGCGGACGATGCGCAGGTCTTCGACGTCACGCTGGCCGGCGACAGGGTCGAGGCCATCGTGCCGAGCGCATCGCAGGCGCAAGAAGCGCGCGGCACCCTGTTGAGCACGCTGGTCGATGCGCATGCGCACATCGACAAGAACTACACCGTGCAGGACGTGGGCGCGGTGCAGGGCAACCTGTTCGCGGCCATCGAGCGCATGGAGAAGCACCGCGCCGGTTGGACCGGCGAGACGCTGCGCCTGCGCATGGAACGCGCGTTGCACGACGCCTGGCAGTCGGGCACGCGCGCGTTGCGCACGCACCTCGATTGGGGGCAGCCCGAGCCGCCGGCCGCGCTGGCCGTGTTCGAGGCGCTGCGCGACGCGTGGCGTGGCCGCGTCGAGCTGCAGTTCGTCTCGCTCACGCCGCTCGACGTGTTCGCCGACCTCGCGGCCGGCGAGCGCATCGCGCGAGATGTGCGGCGGGCGGGCGGCGTGCTCGGTGCGTTCGTTTATCGCAACGAAGGCATCGTCCACAAGTTGGGCCGCGTGTTCGATCTCGCGCAGCAGCACGGTCTTGGCCTCGACTTCCACGTCGACGAGGGGCTCGATGCCGAAGCCAGCGGCCTTCGCAGCATCGCCCAGCTGGCGCGTGCGCGCGACTTCCGGAATGGCGTGGTCTGCGGCCATTGCTGTTCGCTCGCGGTGCAGGAGGATGCCGTCGCCAACGAAACGCTGGCGCTCTGCGCCGGGGCCGGCATCCATATCGTCGCGTTGCCGACCACCAACCTCTACCTGCAGGGCGCCTGGGACCGCACGCCGGTGCCGCGCGGCATCACGCGCATCCACGAAGCGGCGGCACGGGGCTTGCGTGTGAGCCTGGCAACGGACAATGTGCAGGACGCCTTCTATCCCTACGGCAGCTACGACCTTCTGGAGACCTTCGGCCTCGGCGTGCAGATGGCGCACCTGGCGCCCGCGGGCGGGTGGTTCGATGCGATCACCGTCAGTCCCGCGAGGGCGCTGGGGCTCGCGTGGGACGGCCGCATCGCGCCGGGCTGCCCCGCGGACCTGGTGCTGCTCGCTGCCACCGGCGAGCATGAGCTCGTCGGCCCGCGCGGGCGTCAACGCACCGTGATCCGTGCCGGCCGAATTCTGGAGAAAACACAATGAAAAGCACGACGAGCATGGGCAAGCCAATGGCCAACTACGCCGCCGCCAGGCGCGTGGGCGATTTCGTCTTCATGAGCGGCGTGGTGGCGGTCGATCCGGCCAAGCGCCGCGCGGTGGCCGGCTACGACGACATTCCCGAGGAAGCCCGTACGGCCCTGCAGGGCGTGGGCTATGCCACCGGCCAGATGTCGGTCGATGTGTTCGAAGCCGCCATCGTCGCGCAGAGCTGGTTCGTGCTCGAACGCATCCGCCAGATCGCCGCCGAGCATGGCGGCACGATGGACGATGTGGTGAAGCTGGTGCAGTACTTCCGCCACCTGCCGCACTACGCCTTCTACAACCGTGTGCGCGGCATCTTCTATCCGGGCGAGCCGCCGGTCAGCACGGTGGTGGAGGTGTCGCGCTTCCTGCCGGGGGACGAGGTGTTGGTGGAAGTGGAAGCCACCATGTACCTCCCTCAGCGCACTACTTGACCCCCGCGCCCTTGAGCAGGAATTCGGTCACCTGCTCGATCAGGTAGCGCCGGTCCTTGTCGTCGCCGTCCTGCGCCACGTTGCGGAAATAGGCGGCCCGCGTGGCGTGGTCGGCATAGAACTGCGTCACCGCCCAGATGTGGAACAGCACCAGCATCGGGTCGGCCTTGTCCATCAGGCCCTGGTTCATCCAGTTCTGGATCACCGCGGCGGCCTGGTCGGTGCGCGCCTTGCTCGTGTCCATCATGGTGTTGAGCACCGGGGCGCCGCGCATCATTTCCGCGGTGAAGATGCGCGAGCGCAGCGGATGCTGGAACGAGAACACCATCTTGCGGTGGATCAGGTCGCTCAGCACCTTGCGGGGACCGAAGGCCTCGTCGCTGAAGCCGAACACCACGATCCAGTCGTTCAGGATGTCCTGCAGCACCTGCCGGTAGAGCGCTTCCTTGCTGTCGATGTAGTAATGCAGCTGCGCCTTCGAGAGCCCGGCCTTGTCGGCGATGGCCTGGGTCGATGCGCCGGCCAGCCCCTCGCTCGCGAACACCTCGATGGCCGCCTGGTAGATGACGCCCAGCACCTGTGTGTACTTGCGCGAACGGCCGCGCGTGGCGGGCGCCTCGCTGTCGCTTTCTTCGACGCTCACAGCTGAAGCACCAGTTCCAGGCCCTTGGCGCGCGAGCAGCACAGGGCCACCCTCGTGCGCCGCTCGGTTCCGGTGAGGCAGAAGTCACGGTGCTCCGCGCCTTCGCCGTCGCCCTCGACCACGCAGGTGCCGCACAGGCCCTGTTGGCACGACACCGGAATGTCGATGCCGAATTCATGCAGCGCATCGACGGCGGTCTGGTCGGCCGCCACCGGCACCGTGATGCCGCGCTGCGCGAGCTTCAGGGTGAAGGGCAGGCCGGTGGTCGTGCGGGCGTCGGTCGGCGCGGCAAAGTATTCGGCGTGCAGCGTGTCTTCGGGCCAATGCGCGGCGGCGTCGCGCACCGCCTTCATGAAGCCACCGGGGCCGCAGACGTAGAGGTGCGTGTTCGGCGCGCGCTCGGCCAGCAGCGCGTGCAGGTCGATGCGCTGGGAGGCATCGCCCTGGTCGAGGTGCAGGCGCAGGTGCGGCGCGAGCGTGGGGGCGCGCAGCGCGTCGGCAAAGGCCAGGTGCTCCTCGCTGCGCGCGAACACGCAGAGCGTGAAGTCCGCGCCGCGCGCCGCGAGCGCCTGCGCCATCGCCAGCAGCGGCGTCATGCCGATGCCGCCGGCCATCAGCAGGTGGTGTCTTGCCTCTTCGCGCAGCGGGAAGGTGTTGCGCGGCGCGCTGATCGCCAGCAGGTCACCCTCGCGCACGCGCTCGTGCATCGAGGCCGAGCCGCCGCGGCTGTCGGCCTCGCGCTTCACGCCGATCACATAGGACGCAACATCCGACGGCGCCCGTGCCAGCGAGTACTGGCGCGAGAAGCCGCCGGGCATGTGCACATCGATGTGTGCGCCCGCCTCGTAGCCGGGCAGCGGCCGGCCCCACGGGTGGCTCAGCTCGAAGGCCAGGATTTCCGGCGTCTGCCGCGAGATGCGTTCGACGCGGACGGTCAGCGTGCGTTCGAGGCTCATGGTGTGTTGTCTCCCTGCTAGATGTCTTGCAGCTTGCGCGCAACGCGTTCGATGAAATGGGTGCGGTCGCGTTCGGTGACGGCATTCATGTCGTGCAGCTGCAGCCAGGTCACCTTGCAGCGCCACGCGAACAGCGCGCGCAGCGCCCGCGTGAACAGCCGCCGGCCCGGGTCGCCGATCATCATCACGAACCATCGGGGCGATCCGCCCGTGGTCACCACCGTCAGCCGCCGGATGTGCCGCATGCCCGACTTTGCGAGCTGCCCCTTGCGCTCCGCCGGAAGGAAGGCCACGCCCGGCAGCCACACCCGTTCGAGCCAGCCCTTGAGCATGGACGGCGGCCCATGGAACCAGGTGGGGTAGACGAACACCAGGTGCTCGGCCCACAACAGCGCTTCGACGTGCGGTTTCACGCGTTCGCGGATCAGTTCGGGGTTGTCGAGGTAGGCGATGCGCTCTTCGCGGGTCAGCGTCGGGTCGAAGCCCTCGGCATACAGGTCGATGGCCCGGACGGGATGCCGGGGTTCGAGGGCCTCGAGGGCCGTGCGGTAGAGCGCGTGGTTGAAGCTGTCAGGGTTCGGATGGCAATGGACGACGAGCGTTTTCATGGTTGAGGGCCGGTTCGCCTGTCGGCGAGACGGGGTCAGAGCCCAAGGGAACAAAGGCCGCGCGTGCCTTATGGCAACCCAGGCGCCGGCATCTGACCCCGGCGCAAGCCCCGCGCGGCCCGCGGGAAAAACTTTGGCAGCGGCTTACTTGCCGGTGAGCTTCTTGCGGACATCGACACCGACGCCCTTGTTGACGAACTGCGTGGTCACGACCTTCGAGAGATCGACCTCGCCCGTCTTGTAGAGGCCGGCCTTGACCATCTTGTCGTAGAAGTCCTTCACGCGGGCTTCGTCCATGGCGCCGATGCCTTTGGCGAGCGATTCGCCGCTGTCGACGATGCCCATCTTCTTCATCAGCTCGATGGAGCCCTGCGACGCGGCCACGGGCGAGTCGGGGTTGATCTTGGCGATCATCTCGTTGGCCGCCTTGTTGTCGCCGTAGAGGTAGTTGTTCCAGCCGACGATCGAGGCCTCGACGAACTTGCGCACCGTCTCGGGCTTGTTCTTGATCAGGTCGGCGCGCGTCTCGATGGTGGTCGAGTAGGTCGAGAAGCCGTTGTCGGCCAAGAGCTGCACCACGGGGTCGAAGCCGGCCTGTGCCTTGATCGAGAGCGGCTCCGAAATCGCGTAGCCCTGCTGGATCGATTTCTTGTCGGCCAGGAAGGGGCCCACGTTGAAGGTGTAGGGCTTGAGCTGCGAGTCCTTGAAGCCGTGCTCCGACTTCATCCACTGCCAGAAGCTGAACTGACCGTCCTTGCCGATGAAGGCCACGGGGGCCTTGGCCATGTCCTTGAAGGTGTCGAAGCCCTGGCCCGGGTGGGCGAACATGGCTTGCGGGTCTTTCTGGAAGAAGGCTGCGACCACCACCGTGGGTACGCCGTTCTTCACGTTATCGAAGGACTGCAGCAGGTTGCCGGTCATCAGGAAGTCGACCTTGCCGGCCGGCAGCATCGGCCGGTTGTTGACCATCGGGCCGCCCTGCTGGATGTCGACGTCGAGGCCGTATTTCTTGTAGGTGCCGTCCACCAGCGCCTGGTAGAAGCCGCCGTGGCCGGCCTGCGCCTTCCAGTTGGTGGCGAACACCACTTTTTCCTGCGCCTGTGCGGCGAAGGCGGCGGCTGTCAGCGCCAGGCCGAGGGCCAGCGGACGGAGGTGGAAGGCGGGGATGCGCATGGGAGTGAACTCCTTGAGGTTAAGGGCGGGAAAGTGGAGTGTCGCGGAGTCGACGTTGCGGGGGCTTGCATTTGCTGCATTCGGGGCGCGTGCACAGGACACCGGGTACTCCCCTCCGCGAATGTCCCCCGCTTCGCTCCTCCTTTATTTCGCTGCGGGGAGCACCCGGTGCCCTGTGCACGAGGGCACGCTGCTGGTTTGCGGCCGATCAACCAGTGCTCTGAGCGATCACGCTGGCGGTGTGCTCTGCGCAGCGAAATAAAGGAGGAGGCATGCGGCCCTAGGCCGCGCCGGGGGACATTCGCGGAGCAGAGCACACCGTCGGCGTGAGCGCGCCCTGAACAGCGCACGTCAAACACAAAGGAAAAGCAAGGGTTCATCTCAGCGCTCGACGGCCATGTCGGCATGCCAGCCGCGCGTCTTCCCGGGGTTCATCAAACCCATCGGGTCGCTGCGTTTCTTGAACTCGATCTGCTGCGTGTCGATGGTCTTCATGCCGCCGTCCTCGATGGTGACGACGTGCGGGTTGAAGATCCGGCAGCCGCCCTGCGATTCGATCTCGCGGATCACTTCGTACTGGTGAGCCTCGCCCTTCCAGCGCACCAGCAGGATGCCGAAGGTGCCGCATTCGCCGTTGGCGCGTGCGAAGTCCTGGTGCTGCAGCACGTCGTCGCCGAAGATTTCGAGATGGCGCTCGACCACGGCCGGGTCGAACGGCTGGGCGTAGGCCACCTGCAGGTAGGTCCAGCCGCGGTCGGCCTTCAGCGCCTGCAGCGTCGTGTGGTTGAACGCGCATTCGTAGGCGGGCGGCAGGCCGTCGGCGAGCAGCTCGGGCTCGGTGCCCGCGACGGAGATCGTGCCGCTGTGCGCATCGGCGAGCGCACGAAAGTCCGCCATCGAATCGGGCGAGACCATGGTGAACACCGCATGCCGGTCGATCGGAAAGCGGTCGCGCATCGCCGTGTAGTAGGGCGAGAAGCGCGCCTCGACCGTGGACAGCAGGAAGATGTCGAGCGCGGGCGCCTGCGCCGCGATGCCGAAGTCGAGCGCGCCGCGGTAGGTCTCGAACAGCACCGTGCAGTGCACCCATTCGACGGCCGGGCTCAGCGCCACCTCCACGTCGAGGATCACGCCGTTGGTGCCATAGGCATGGTGCACCTGCTGGATCTCGTCGCCCTGCAACTCGATGATGCGCGGCTCGCGCTCCACCGTCATCACGCGCGCGCGCAGCAGGTTGCCGGGGTCGCGCAGGATGCCGTGGCGGAACGAGCCGATGCCRCCGAAACCGCCCGCGATGAAACCGCCGATCGAGGCCACGTGCCAGGTCGAGGGCCACATGCGCAGGGCCTGCCCGGTTTCGCGGGCCATCAGGTCGATGTCGTGCATGCGCGCGCCGGCTTCGACGCGCATGCGGCCGTCCTGGATGTCGAGCACGCGGCACATCTGCGTGACGTCGAGCACGATGCCGCCTTCGAGCGGCACGCACTGGCCGTAGTTGCCGGTGCCGCCGGCGCGCACGGTGAGCGGCAGCTTCCACTTCGCCGCCACGGCCACCGCCTGGCGAACATCGTCCTCGGTGCTGACCTTGACGACGAGGTCGGCCACGCAGCCCGCGAGTTGCGCGGTGAGGATGGGGCTGTACCAGTAGAAGTCCTTCGACAGCTGCTTGCGCTGGCCCGGCGCGGTGATCAGGTTGAGGCCGCGCAGGTCATTGCGCACGGCCTCCCAGTCGACGACGGCGTGCATCGCTCTAGCGTTCACGGCGCATCTCGCTTTCGTGCCAGTGGCCGAGCACGAGGCGCGACAACGCGGCGAACACGATGAAGATCACGATGCCCAGCAACGACACCAGGAGCAGCGCCGCGAACATCATCGGGATCTCGGTGCGGAAGCTCGATTCGAGAATGCGCGAGGCGAGTCCCGTTTCCTTGCCCGCGGTGCCGGCCGTGAACTCGGCCACCACCGCGCCGATCAGGCTCAGCCCGCCCGCGATTTTCAGGCCCGCCATGAAATAGGGCAGCGCGCTGGGTGCGAGCAGGTAGCGGAAGGTCTGCCACGGCGAGGCCTTGTAGAGCTGGAACAGGTCGCGCAGATTGCTGTCGGCGCTTTTCAGGCCGATGACGGTGTTCGACAAAATCGGGAAGAAGGCCACGATCCACGCGCACAGCAGCAACGCCGCGGTGGTGCTCGACACATAGATCAGGATCAGCGGCGCGATCGCGATGATCGGCGTCACCTGCAGGATCACCGCGATCGGGAACAGGCCGATCTCCACCCACTTGAAGAGCGCGAACGCGATCGCCAGCAGCACGCCGCCGACGATGGCCGCGCCGAGCGCGAGCAGCGTGAGCTTCACCGTGAACCACGTCGCGCTGGAGAGCGAGTCCCAGTTGTCGAACAGCGTGCGCAGGATCCGCGAAGGCGCAGGCAGGATGTAGTGCGGGATGTTGTTGGCGCGGACCGTCCATTCCCAGACCAGCAACAGCAGGATGACGATGCCGGCGGGCACGACGATGCGCAGCAGCGACTCGCGCCGGCGCAGCCTGTCATCGTGCGCGCGCAGCGTGGCCTCGGAGGGCGCCGCATCCGCCAGGGCGACGGGCTCAGTGATCGATGTCGAGGCCATGCAGGGCTCCGTGCAGGGATTGGGACACCGCCGTGCAGTGCGCGTTGTAGCGGCTCGAGGTGCGGAAGTCCTCGCCGCGCGGATAGGGTTCGTCGATGCGGATCTCGTCGATCACCCGGCCCGGGCGGGCGGCCATCACCACGATGCGGTTCGAGAGGTACACCGACTCATAGACGCTGTGCGTGACGAACACGACCGAGAACCGGTGCTCGCGCCAGATCGCCAGCAGGTCGTTGTTGAGCTTGATGCGCGTCATCTCGTCGAGCGCGGCGAAGGGCTCGTCCATCAGCAGGAGGCGCGGGTGCGTGACCAGCGCGCGTGCGATCGACACGCGCATCTTCATGCCGCCCGACAGCTCGCGCGGATACACGTCGGCGAAGCGCGAAAGGCCGACCATCTCCAGCACCTGCCGGACCACCGGCGCCGCCGCGTCGCGGCTCTGGCCGGCCAGCTTGAGCGGCAGCCACACGTTGTCGAACACCTTGGCCCAGGGCATGAGCGTGGGCTCCTGGAACACGAAGCCCAGGTCGCGGTCGCTCTGTGTCTTGCCCGTGTTGGCGCCGGACCAGTGCATCTCGCCCGAACTGAGCCGGGTGAGCCCGGCGATGAGCCTGAGCGCCGTGCTCTTGCCACAGCCCGAGGGGCCGAGGAAGCTGATGAAGTCGTGCTCGCCGATGTCGAGCGTCATGCCCTGCAGCGCGAGCGTGCCGTTGGCAAAACGCTTGCTGACGTGTCGCAGGCTGACCAGCGGCGGCGTGGTGGATGGCGTGGTGCTTTCCATGGCGGGTGCGAGCCTAACGCCAGGCAGGGACGTTGGCGAGGCGCGACAGAGGAAAGCGGTCCACCTCATGCAGCAGTTCGACGAAGCGCCGCCCCACGTGGTCCAGCACCGCGGCGCCCTTTTCTGCCGTGGCGCGCGTGGCATCGCCGGCCGCGCCCGAAGGGTTGATGTCGTGCATCTGCCAGCCGAGCTTGCCGCTGGGAGTGATCGAGAGGAACTTGTTCTCCGCGGCGAGCTGTTCGGTCATCGAGCTGAAGTTCTGGAACTGGTCCTTGCGCACATGGTCGGGCGTGAGGTGCAGCATCACCGAGCTCTCGAGGTCGCCGGCGTGGATGCCGTGCTTGCCTTCGTGCGCGGTGAACAGGCCCTCGGGCAGGCCCAGCGTGTACCAGTTGGCGGCGACGACCATCATGTCGTGTTCCTCGCGCAGGTCGCGCGCCACGATGTCCATCACGCTCATCTGGCCGCCGTGGCTGTTGTAGAGCACCAGCTTGCGCACGCCGGCTTTCGCGACGCAGGCGCCGATGTCCTTCCAGAGCGAGATCAGCGTGGTGGCCGAGACGGTGAGCGTGCCCGGGTAGCGCGAATGCTCGTTGCTCTTGCCGTAGGGCACGGTGGGCAGGAAGAGCACCGGCAGGTCGTCGGGCAGGTGCGGGAGGGTGGCGCGCACCATGCCGTCGATGGTGGCGGTGTCGGTCGACATCGGCAGGTGGGGGCCGTGCTGCTCGGTGGCGCCCACCGGCAGCACGGCGATGAGCCGTTCGCGGTCGAGACGGGAGAACTCTTCGCTGGTCAGGTCGGACCAGAAGCGGCTGCGCAGGGTGGGCGGATTCATCGTGGCGTACCTCGTGACAACGGGTGGGATGATGATCTAAATCATCCATTCGGTCAAAAAAAGTGGCTCAGCAATTACCCGTACGGCGTGTCTGCGTGCGGTTTCCCGTGTGGCCAATCGATGGGCTCTGGGTAACCTACTTGATGGCGGCTCTCCTTGGGCATATAAGTCGTTCATGGGGTCCTTGTCTCGTCGCAAGACGGAAAGGGGATGCTATGAAGAGACGCATTTACTGGTTGATGCCCGACCTGGCGAGCGCCAGGCGAGCGATGGACGATCTGGTGTGGGCGCGCGTCGACGTTGCGCGCATCCATTTCGCCGGACCGGAAGGCATGGACATGGCCGGGCTCCATGCGGCGAACGTGTGGCAAACCTCGGACCTCGTCCACGCAGCCAAGACCGGGTGGGTGGTCGGCAGTGCCTGCGGCATCGTCTTGGGCCTGGTGGCCGCGCTGATGTTTCCGATCATGGGCGACGACCCCGAATGGGAAGTGGCCGTGCTGGTGGCCATCCTGGGCGGCGTGGTCGGCGCCTGGTCGGCCAGCATGATCGGCATTTCCATCCCGAGCCCCAGATTGCAACGTTTCGAGGGCGCCATCGCGCAGGGGCGGATCCTGCTGATGGTGGACCTGCCGCGTTCGCGCATGCGGGACATCGAGGCGCTGCTGCGGTCCGCGCATCCCGAAGCCCGGTTCGAGGGCGAAGAGCCGCAAGTCCCGGCGTTGCGCTCGAGCGCGTGAGACCCGAGCCGATGCCGAGCCGAGGGAGCGCACATGACCATGCCCGTCGCCCTGTTGCTCATCGTGGTTGCCTCGGTGCTGTTTCACATCTTCAATCCATGGTGGACGACGCCCCTCGCCTCGAACTGGCAGCTGATGGACGACACCCTGAGCATCACGCTGGTGATCACGGGCATCTTCTTCATCGCCATCAACCTGTTCGTCGCCTACATGCTGGTGCGCTTCCGTCATCGCGAGGGCCACCGCGCGGCGCATGAGCCCGAGAACAAGAAGCTCGAGCGCTGGCTGATCGGCGGCACCACCGTCGGCATCATGGCGCTGCTGGCGCCCGGCCTCGTGGTGTACGCGAACTATGTCAGGGAGCCCCACGACGCCCTCGTGCTGGAGGTGCTGGGCCAGCAATGGCAATGGCGCTTCCGCTTCCCGGGCGAGGACGGCAAGCTGGGCGCGACCGATGCGCGCTTCGTGAGCGCCACCAATCCGTTCGGGATCGACCCCGCCGACCCGGCCGGGCAGGACGACCTCCTGATCGCCGGCGACGAGGTGCATCTGCCGCTCGGCAAGCCGGTGTTGGTGCTGGCGCGTTCGAACGATGTGCTGCACGACTTCTTCGTGCCGCCCTTCCGCGCCCGGATGAACACGGTGCCGGGGCAGGTCAGCCGCTTCTGGTTCACGCCCACCGTCGCGGGCCGCTACGAAGCGCTTTGCGCGCAGCTGTGCGGCGTGGGCCATCCCAACATGCGCGGCTATGTGGTGGTGGAGGACCCGGCGAACTACAAGTCCTGGCACGCGGCGCTGCCGACCTTCGCCAAGTCGCAGGCCAAGGCGCCCGAGCCCCCGGCCGGCGCCGTGGCGGCCGGCGGCGGCGCACGCGTCGAACAGGGCCGCGCGCTGGCGGACGCCAAGGGTTGCGTGGCCTGCCACACGATCGACGGCAGCCCGCGCGTGGGGCCGACCTGGAAGGGCCTGCACGGCAAGACCGAAACCATGGCGGACGGCTCCACCGCGCTGGTCGACGAAGCCTATCTGCGCAGCTTCATCCGCGATCCGCAGGCCCGCCACGTGAAGGGCTTCCCGCCGGTCATGCCCAAGATCGAGTTGAGCGATGAAGAACTGGCCGCGCTGGTGGCCTACATCCAGAGTCTGGGCAGCCCGCCGGCGCAGGCTGCCGCCGAACAGAAGGCTCCACGATGAACACTCCTTCGCCCACGGGGCACGCCATGTCCCACGCCGACGACGCCGGGCATCCCGCGCCGCAGAGTTTCCTGACCCGCTACATCTGGAGCCAGGACCACAAGGTGATCGCCGTCCAGTACGCCTGCACCGCCATCGCGGTGGGCGTGGTGGGCGTCGTGCTGTCCAACCTGATGCGGCTGCAGCTCGGCTTTCCCGGCCAGTTCGAGTTCATCAACGCCGAGCGCTACTACCAGTTCGTGACCATGCACGGAATGATCATGGTGATCTACCTGCTCACGGCGCTGTTCCTCGGCGGCTTCGGCAACTACCTGATTCCGCTGATGGTGGGGGCGCGGGACATGGTGTTCCCCTACCTCAACATGCTGAGCTTCTGGGTCTACCTGCTGTCGGTGGTGGTCCTGATGGCGAGCTTCTTCGTCGCGGGCGGCCCCACCGGCGCAGGCTGGACGCTGTACCCACCGCAGTCGATCCTGCCCGGCACGCCGGGCCATGCGGGCGGCATCGTGCTGATGCTGGTGTCGCTGGTCATCTTCATCGTGGCGACCACGATGGGCGGCCTCAACTACGTGACCACCGTGCTGCAGGCGCGCTGCGAAGGCATGACGCTGCTGCGCATGCCGCTCACGGTGTGGGGCATCTTCGTGGCCACCATCCTCGCGCTGCTCGGCTTCCCGGCGCTGTTCGTCAGCGGCGTGATGCTGCTGCTCGATCGGACGCTGGGCACCAGCTTCTTCATGCCGGCGCTGGTGTCGATGGGCCAGGTGACCGGCTACAAGGGCGGCAGCCCGCTGCTGTTCCAGCACCTGTTCTGGTTCTTCGGCCATCCCGAGGTCTACATCGTCGCGCTGCCGGCCTTCGGCATCGTGTCCGACCTGATCAGCGTGCACGCGCGCAAGTGCATCTTCGGCTACCGCATGATGGTGTGGGCCATCGTGGCCATCGGCGCGCTCAGCGTGGTGGTCTGGGCGCACCACATGTTCGTGAGCGGCATGAACCCGTACTTCGGCTTCTTCTTCGCGACCACCACGCTGATCATCGCGGTGCCCACCGCGATCAAGGTCTACAACTGGATCCTGACGCTGTGGCGCGGCGACATCCACCTGACGGTGCCGATGCTGTTCGCGCTGGCCTTCCTGTGCACTTTCCTCATCGGCGGGCTGACCGGGCTGTTCCTGGGCAACGTGAGCGTGGACATTCCACTGTCCGGCACCTACTTCGTGGTGGCGCACTTCCACATGGTGATGGGCGTGGCGCCGCTGCTGGTGGTGTTCGGCGGCATCTACCACTGGTTCCCCAAGGTCACCGGCCGCATGCTCGACGACCGGCTCGGCCGGCTGCATTTCTGGATCACCTTCCTCGGCACCTACGCGATCTACTTCCCGATGCACTACCTCGGCGTGCTGGGCATGCCGCGGCGCTACTACAACTTCGACGGCTACAAGTTCATTCCGCCGTCGGCGTTCAGCCTGAACGAATTCATCACCGTGGTTGCGCTGATCGTCGGCGTGGGGCAGTTGCTGTTCATCGTCAACCTCGCCTGGAGCGCCTGGCGCGGCCGGCCGGCCGCTGCCAATCCATGGCGTGCCGCCTCGCTCGAATGGCAGACGCCCGCCACGCCGCCGGGCCACGGCAACTGGGGCCCGCGGCTGCCGGTGGTCTACAGGTGGGCCTATGCCTATGGGGAGCCGGGTGCGGCGGAAGATTTCATCGCGCAGAACGCGCCGCCGGAAGCCGGG
This sequence comes from Variovorax sp. P4_B10, assembly GCF_056402375.1. Classification (NCBI taxonomy): domain Bacteria; kingdom Pseudomonadati; phylum Pseudomonadota; class Betaproteobacteria; order Burkholderiales; family Comamonadaceae; genus Variovorax; species Variovorax sp. P4_B10. The sequence continues at coordinate 66,053 of NZ_JBFUHN010000003.1, forward strand.
GCCGGGGAGCCCGAGCCGGAGGGGCAGAGCGAGGTCCGGGGAGCACCGGCATGAGCGCAGCCACTGCATTGAGCGCCCGCGGTGCCGATCGCGGTGGCCGTCCTCGCGATGCGCACGCGAGCGCGGCCAGCATCGGCCTGTGGGTCTTCATGGGCGTGGTCACCGCCTTGTTTTCGCTCTTCATCGTGGCCTACGTGATGCGCATGAGCGGTGACGATTCGATGACGATCGCGCTGCCGTGGCAGCTCTGGCTCAGCTCGGCGCTGCTCGTGGCGGGCAGCGTGGCGCTGCAATGGGCCGGTGGCGCGGCGCGCGGTCCCGACCCGATGTGGGCGCGGGCCCGTCGCCTGCTGCTGGCCGGCGGCCTCTGCGCGGTGGGCTTCCTGGGCGTGCAGCTGTGGGCCTGGCAGGCGCTGCTGAGCGCGCAGGTGATGCCGGCCGGCAATCCGGCGGGCAGCTTCTTCTATCTGTTGACCGCCATGCACGGACTCCACCTGGCGGGTGGACTGGTCGGGTGGGCATGGACGGCGCGCGCCGCATGGCCCGATCCGGCCAGGGCCGCATGGCGCATCGCGCTGTGCGCGCGCTACTGGCACTTCATGCTGGCGGTGTGGCTGGTGCTGTTCGCGCTGCTGGGCTGGGTGACGCCGGAGGTGGCGCGCTTCATCTGCGGCACATCCTGAGGAGGCATTCCATGAACGACACCACAGCGATCGCAGCAACGCCCTTGAACCCGACCCTCGCCGCCAGCGGCTGGCGCGGGCTGATTGCCGACTGGTCTTCCGATCGCCAGGCGTTCCACGTCTCGTGGGGCAAGGCGATGATGTGGATCTTCCTGCTCAGCGACACCTTCGTCTTCAGCTGCTTCCTGACCGGCTACATGACGGTGCGCGTCTCGACCACCGTGTCGTGGCCCAACCCGAGCGAGGTGTTCGCGCTCCATGTGGGGGGCGCCGACATACCGTTGCTGCTGATCGCGATCATGACCTTCGTGCTCATCACCAGCAGCGGCACGATGGCGATGGCCGTCAATTTCGCCTACCGCCGCGACCGCGTGAACGCCGCCACGCTGATGCTCGTGACCGGGACCTTCGGTGAACTCTTCGTCGGCATGCAGGCCTTCGAGTGGTCCAAGCTGATCCTCGAAGAGGGCGTGCGGCCCTGGGGCAATCCGATGGGCGCGGCGCAGTTCGGCTCGGCCTTCTTCATGATCACGGGCTTCCACGGGCTGCACGTGTCGGCCGGCGTGGTCTTCCTGTTCATCGTGGCCTTCAAGCTGATGCGCGGCGACTATGACAAGGCCGGCAACTACCAGATCGTCGAGATTGCCGGCCTGTACTGGCACTTCGTGGACCTGGTGTGGGTGTTCATCTTTGCGCTGTTCTATCTCTGGTGAGGACGATCATGAACCCCGTCACAGGCCAACAACATCCGATCAGCCTCTATCTCAAGATCTGGGGGCTGCTGTTCGTGCTCAGCACGATGTCGTACCTGGTCGACTACTTCCATTTCCAGGGGTATCTGCGCTGGGCCCTGATCATCACCTTCATGTTGATGAAGGCGGGGCTGATCGTCGCGGTCTTCATGCACATGGCCTGGGAGCGGCTGTCGCTGGTCTACGCCATCCTGCTGCCGCCCCTGTGCCTGCTGGTCCTGGTCGGGCTGATGGCGGCGGAGGCCGACCATACCTTCCTGACGCGGCTGCTGTTCTTCCACTGAAGGAAGGCGCTGCGGGCCGCTCAGCGCCGCACGATGTAGCGCGTGACGACTGGCGGCGTTTCGCCGAGGTGGAATGCGAGCCGGCGTTCCCGCAGCGCCATGTCGCTGGCGGTGGCGCGGTTGAAGCGGCGCAGGTGGTCGGTCCACGAGTCGTCGACGATCTGCTCCACATAGCGGCTCGGCTGCGCGATGTCGTGCAGCAGCTCCCAGCCGATGGCACCCTGGCTCAGGCGCGCGCGGCGCGTCTGCTGCATCACGAGGTGGAAGGCCGCGGCGCGCGTCGGCTCGATGAGGTATTCGACCGTGATCACCACGCGGCCGTCTTCCTGCGGTGCCTCGGCCGGCGGGCCGGCGGCCCAGCCGGCTTCGGCGGGGCGGGTGTCGTCTTCGCCGACGCCGTCGGTCACCCAGCGCAGGGCCACCAGCATCAGCAGGGTGCCGCTGACGGCGGCGATGCCGAGGCTCAGGTTCAGCGCCGTGACCGTGGCCACCTGGCCCCAGAGCGCCGCGCCGATCGCACTCGCGCCCATGATCGCCATCTGGTACATCGACATGCCGCGCGCCCGCACCCAGTCGGGCAGCGCGAGCTGGGCCGACACCGAGAGCGAATTGGCCACGGTGATCCAGGCCATGCCGCCGAAGAACATCGCCGGCACCGCGACCCAGGCGTTGGGCGCCACGGCCATCACGGCCGTGGCGCCCGACTGCAGCAGCGTGCCGCGCAGCACCAGCTGGTCGCGCCCCAGCGCCTGGCGCAGCCGCGGCAGGAACAGCACCGCGATGATCGCGCCCGAGCCCATCGCGGCCAGCAGCAGCGTGAAGGTGCCCGCGCCGCCGCCCTGGAGGTTGCGCGCCAGCAGCGGCAGCAGCGCCAGCAGCGCGGTCGAGTGGAAGAAGAAGATCGAGATGCGCGTGAGCACCGCGCGCATGCGCTGCGACTGGCGCACGAACTGCACGCCGACGCGCATCGCGCTGATGAGCTTCTCGCGGCCCAGCGGGTTGGGCGTGTGCTCGCGCCGCCAGCGCAGCACCACGAAGCCCGAGGCCACCGACAACACCGCGTTGAGCGCGAACACCCAGATGGTTCCGGCGCTCGCGATCAGCATGCCGGCCGTGAGCGGGCCGACGATGCGCGAGGCGTTCATCGCGATGCCGTTCAGGCCCAGCGCCGCCGGCAGCTGCGGCCGCGGCACCAGCTCGGGCACGATGGCCGCGAACACCGGCCAGCGCAGCGCGAGGCCGATGCCGTTGGCGAAGGTGAGCGCCAGCAGGAGCGGCGCGGTCATCATGTCGAGCGCCAGCGCCGCGCACAGCACGATGGCCGTGCCGGCCAGCCAGAACTGCGTGGCCACCAGCCAGCGCCGGCGGTCGAGGATGTCGGCCAGCGCGCCGCTGGGCAGGCCCAGCAGGAACACCGGCAGCGTGGAGGCCGACTGCACCAGCGCGACCCAGATCGGCGAGGTGGTCAGCGAGGTCATCATCCACGCCGCGGCCACGTCGTTCATCCACATGCAGATGTTGGCGACGAGCCAGGTGCTCCACAGCATGCGGAACACGGGGAGCCTGAGCGGCTCGAGCGCGGCGAATTTCGAGGGTTGCGGCCGCGTGGGCGGCAGGGGGGTCTCTTCGGTCGTTATGGGTGGCATGTGCCGCTATTGTGGCGTCCGCGATGCCAGAGGCTCATGGCAAGTGCGCGAAGCCTGGGGGCTTGCCTAGCCCCTGTCGCTGCGCGCGAGCCGGTGTTCCAGCCTCCGCAGCATCGTCGTGAGCACCAGCGTCATCACCCAGTACACCACCGAAATCGCAAGGTAAGGCTCCCAATAGCGCGCATAGGCGCCGGCCACGGTCCGCGCCGCGTAGGCCAGTTCGGCCAGGCCGATGGCGGAGACCAGGGATGTGTCCTTCAACAGCGCGATCGCGTTGTTGCCCAGCGGCGGCAGCATGCGGCGGAAGGCCTGCGGCAGCACCACGTAGCGCATCACCTGCGCGGGCGAGAAGCCGATCGAGCGGCCGGCATCGAACTGCCCGCGCGAGATCGACTGGATGCCGGCGCGGAACACCTCCGAGATGTAGGCCGCCGAGTTGAGCGTGAGCGCCACCACGCCCGAGATGAGCGCGCCGTGCTCTTGCTTGAGCGTGCGTGCGAGTTCGCCGTCGATGATCAAGCCGGTCGTCGGGTGGATGAACACCGGCATCACCGCGAAGTGGATCAAGAGGATCTGCACGAAGAGCGGTGTGCCCCGGAAGAAGCTCACGTACACCGTGGCCGGCCAGCGCAGGAAGAAGCGCGCGATCCAGGTCCACGGCGCATGGCGCGGATGCGCCAGCCGCGCGAGTGCGAGGCACAGGCCCCAGGTCGAACCCAGCAGCACGCACACCACCGTCATGCGCAGCGTCATCCAGGCGCCTTGCCAGAACAGGTCCTTGTATTCGACCAGGATGTCCCAGCGGAACCATCCGAACAGCAGGATCGGTTGTTCCATCTATTGCTCGCTCTCGCTCGAGATGGGCGTGCTCATCGGACGTTCGGGTCCTTGTTGAACCACTTCTTGTAGATCGTCGCGTAGCTGCCGTCGGCGCGGACCGCGGCGAGGCCGGCCGTGAGCTTGTCGAGCAGCGCCTTGTCGCCCTTCTTCACGACGATGCCGAAGCCTTCCTCGGGAAAGGACTTGTCGTCGAGGGTCTTCAGCTCGGGGGTCTGCGCCACGCGGTAGGCGATCACGCCGTTGTCGCCCATGGCGGCATCGACGCCGCCGCCGGCCAGCTCGGAAATGATGAGCGGCGTGCTTTCGAAGCGGCGGATGTTGGGATTGGTCTTGCCGAACTCGCGCGAGGCGATGTCGTCGGCGGTGGAGGCGCTCACCACGGCGATCTTCTTGCCGGCGAGATCCTTCAGCGATGTCACCGTGCTGTTCTTCGGCAGCGCGATCAGCTGGCGGGCCGCGAAGTAGGGCGGCGTGAAGTCGTAGCTCTGCTTGCGCTTCTCGTTGATGGTCACGCCCGAGATCACGAGGTCGACGTCGCCGTTGTTCAGTGCGCCGAAGATGCCGGTGAACGGCGTGTTGACGATCTTGATCTTCAGGCCCTGCTGCTTGGCGATGGCGTTGATGATGTCGATGTCGAAGCCGACGATCTGCTTGTCCTTGTTCTCGAAGGCGAAGGGCGCGTAGGTGGCGCTGGAGGCCACGGTGAGTTCGCGGTTCTGGGCCTGGGCGCCGAAGGCGAGCGTGGCGACGGCAAGGCCGAGGGCCAGGGCGCGGCGGATGGGGTTCATTCGAGGGTCCTCTTTTTTCCGCGGAAGGCGGCAGGTGGTGGGCGAGGATTTTAGGCTGGCGCTATCGGGCGTCTCCCGAGGCGCTTGTCCGGATGGGCGAGCTAACTAAGGTTCTCCGGGAGAGACCGGGGGTATGGAGCGGTGGCCGTGGCTTGCTGACTAGCATCCGGGCATCCCCATCCAGGAGCCTCGCATGACCCAGCGGCTTGCTTTTCTTTGTGGCATCGGCCTCGCATGGAGCGCCGCGGGCGCGCTGGCGGCCGATGATCCGGCGCCGCGCTTCGATCCGCAGCGCCTGTCGCAGATCGTGAAGACGATCTCCGCCGACGACTTCGAAGGCCGCGCGCCGGCCACGCCGGCGGAGGCGAAGACGGTCGACTACCTCGTGGCCCAGTTCAAGGCCGCGGGCCTCGCGCCCGGCGGCGACCTCGAAGGCGGCCGGCGCGGCTGGACGCAGTCGGTGCCGCTGGTGAAGACCGAGTTCCGCGGCACGCCGCAGTTCACGCTCCAGGTGGGGTCGCAGCGCGATGCGCTGGTGCAGGGCGAGCAGGTCGCGGTGCGCGCCGCGCTCGACGGCTCGACCGCGGTCGCGATCCAGCAGGCGCCGCTGGTCTTCGTGGGCTACGGCGTCAGCGCGCCCGAGCGGCGCTGGGACGACTACAAGGGCATCGACCTGAAGGGAAAGATCGCCGTCGTGCTGGTCAACGACCCCGACTTCGAAAGCGGCAGCGGTGATTTCGGCGGCAAGGCCATGACCTACTACGGCCGCTGGACCTACAAGTTCGAAGAGGCCGCGCGCCGCGGCGCGCTGGGCGTGCTGATCGTGCACGAGACCGCGCCGGCCGCCTACGGCTGGGCCACGGTCAAGAACTCCAACACCGCGACCATGCTTGACATCGAGCGCGACCAGCCGGCGGCCGTGCATCCGAAGCTGGAGGGTTGGATCCAGCGCGAGGTGGCGGTCGATCTGCTGCGCCGCGCGGGCCTGGACTTCGAGGCGCAGAAGAAGCTCGCGCAAACGCGCGAGTTCCAGCCCCAGGTGCTCAAGGACGCGAGCCTGTCGGCCGCGTACGCGATCGAGCGGCAGGTGATCGTCTCGAAGAACGTGGTGGGCCGCATCGAGGGCCGCAAGCGCCCCGGCGAGACGGTGATCTACAGCGCCCACTGGGACCACCTGGGCGTGGGCGCGCCCGACGCCAAGGGCGACAGGATCTACAACGGCGCGGTCGACAACGGCACCGGCCTGGCCGCGCTGATCGAGATGGGCCGTGCCTTCGCGAGCGCGCCCAGGAAGCCCGAGCGCTCCGTCGTCTTCCTGGCCGTGACGGCCGAGGAGCGTGGCCTGCTGGGCTCCGAGTACTACGGCGCCAAGCCGCTGTACCCGCTGGCACGGACCGTGGCCGTGATCAACATGGACGCGCTCAGCCCCGAAGGCCCGGCGCGCAATTTCAGCACCTCGGGCAGCGCGGCCTCGCAACTGCAGGACCTGCTGGTCGAACAGGCCAAGGGCTTCGGCCTGGCCTACACGCCGGACCCGCACCCCGAGGCCGGCCATTTCTTCCGCTCCGACCATTTCTCCTTCGCCAAGCGCGGCGTGCCGGCGCTGTCCTTCGCCTCCGGCAACGACTGGGTGGAAGGCGGCCTCGCGGCCGGCGAAGCGGCCAGCAAGGCCTACACCGCCGAGCGCTACCACCAGCCGGCCGACGAATGGCGCGCCGCTTGGTCCTTCACCGGCATGGCGCACGACCTGCCGCTGCTCTACCGCGTGGGCGAGACGCTGGCCAACAGCCGGCGTTGGCCCGAGTGGGGGCAGGCATCGGAGTTCCGCGCAACCCGCGACGCGAGCCGCGGCGAACGGCGTTGATGGCAGGCACTCATGGGGCAAGCTGCGCGCTGCGGTATTCGCCTTGGGAACGGCCCGGCGGCTCAGGCATCGCGGCTCGCGCGGCGCGTGGTGGGGCCACCGAGATGGGTCAGCGGCAATGCGCTGCTCGCCTTCACCTCGCCCAGCGAGAAGCTGGTGTGCAGGTCCTTCACGTTCGGCAGGTTCATCAGGTGCTGGCGCGCGAAGGCCGAGAAGCCGTTCAGGTCCTGCGCCACCACCTGCAGCTCGAAGGTGCCGGTGCCGCTGATGTAGTGGCAGGCCACCACCTCGGGCATCTTGCGGATCGCGTCCTCCAGCTTGCGGGTGGCTTCGTTGGTGACGCGCTCGGTGTCCACGCGCACGAAAGCGAGCACGCCGAGCCCTATCTTGTGGCGATCGATCTCGGCGTGGTACCCCTTGATGAAGCCGGCTTCCTCCAGCGCGCGCACCCGGCGCCAGCAGGGTGCGGCAGAGAGGCCCACGCGCTGCGCAAGCTCGGCGTTCGTGAGGCGGCCGTCGGCCTGCAGTTCTTGCAGGATTGCGAGGTCGAACTTGTCAATGCTTTCCATGAATGCCAATCTTAAGCAAGATTCTTTCTGGAAGCCGCTTTTTTGAGGCAAAGAACGCAAACACCTGTCGCGGACCCCGGCATACACTTTGCGTAATCATGGGCTCGCGCCCTACCGGGCACAGACCCATAGCCAATCAGCCAGGCCCACAAGGCCCCGCCACACGGAGACAGACAACATGAATGCCCCGCTGCCCGCGCACATCCGCAAGGCGCTAGAGACCGTCACGCTCGACGACAAGTACTCCCTGGACTACGGCCGGGCCTTCATGAGCGGCGTCCAGGCCCTGGTGAAGCTGCCGATGCTGCAGCAGTTGCGCGACAAGCAGGCCGGCAAGAACACCGCCGGCTTCATCAGCGGCTACCGCGGCTCCCCGCTCGGCGGCTACGACCAGGCGCTGTGGAAGGCCAGCAAGTTCCTGAAGGAACAGAACATCGTCTTCCAGCCGGGCGTGAACGAAGAGCTCGCAGCCACCGCGCTCTGGGGCACCCAGCAGCTGGGCTTCTCGCCCGCGGGCACCAACAAGTTCGACGGCGTCTTCGGCATCTGGTACGGCAAGGGCCCGGGCGTGGACCGCTGCTCCGACGTCTTCAAGCACGCCAACATGGCGGGCACCACCGAATTCGGCGGCGTGATCGCGGTGGCGGGCGACGACCACATCTCCAAGAGCTCCACCGCCGCGCACCAGAGCGACCATATCTTCAAGGCCTGCGGCACGCCGGTGTTCTTCCCGACCAGCGTGCAGGAAATCCTGGACCTGGGCATCCACGCCTTCGCGCTGAGCCGTTTCTCGGGGGTGTGGTCGGGCCTGAAGACGATCCAGGAGATCGTCGAATCGAGCGCCACGGCCATGATCGACCCCGAACGCGTCGAGATCGTCATTCCCACCGACTTCGAAATGCCGCCCGGCGGCCTGCACATCCGCTGGCCCGACCATGCGCTGGAGCAGGAAGCCCGGCTCATGCACTACAAGTGGTACGCCGCGCTGGCCTACATCCGCGCCAACCGCCTGAACCACAACGTCATCCAGGGCCCGAACGACCGCTTCGGCATCATGGCCAGCGGCAAGGCCTTCAACGACACGCGCCAGGCGCTGCTCGACCTGGGCCTGGACGACGCGGCCTGCCGCCAGCTCGGCATCCGCCTGCACAAGGTGGGCGTGGTGTGGCCGCTCGAGGCGCAGCTCACGCGCGAATTCGCCACCGGCCTGCAGGAAATCCTGGTGGTCGAGGAGAAGCGCCAGGTCATCGAATACCAGCTCAAGGAAGAGCTCTACAACTGGCGCCCCGACGTGCGGCCCAACGTGGTCGGCAAGTTCGACGAGGGCGAGGTGTATGCGGCCGAGGGCTACTCGGGCGGCGAATGGTCGATGCCCAACCCGACCGCCCACACGCTGCTGCGCGCCAACGCCGACCTGAACCCCGCGCTGATCGCCAAGGCGATCGCCGCGCGCCTCAAGAAGACGGGCCTGCTGGCTGCGGCCGGCGCCGACATGACGGCCCGCATCGAGGCGCAGCTCGCCATCCTCGAAGCCAAGGAGCGTTCGATGGTGGTGCAGCAGGCCTCCACCAGCGTGGCCGATGCCACGCGCCAACCGTGGTTCTGCTCGGGCTGCCCGCACAACACCAGCACCGTGGTGCCCGAAGGCTCGCGCGCGATGGGCGGCATCGGCTGCCACTTCATGGCGACCTGGATGGACCGCTCCACCATCGGCTTCACGCAGATGGGCGGCGAGGGCGTGCCGTGGGTGGGCCAGCAGCCCTTCACGACCGACCAGCACATCTTCGCGAACCTGGGCGACGGCACCTACTTCCACAGCGGCCTGCTCGCCATTCGCCAGAGCATCGCGGCCGGCGTGAACATCACCTACAAGATCCTCTACAACGACGCGGTCGCCATGACCGGCGGCCAGCAGGTCGGCGAGCGTCCCGAGGGCCACTCGGTGCTGCAGATCGCCGAGAGCCTGCATGCCGAGGGCGCCAAGAAGGTCGTCATCGTCACCGACGAGCCCGAGAAGTACGAGGGCGTGAACATCCCCGGCGACCATGTGCAGGTGAAGCACCGCGACCTGCTCGACGAGATCCAGCGCGAATTCCGCGCCATCTCCGGCACCACTGCCATCATCTACGACCAGACCTGCGCCACCGAGAAGCGCCGCCGCCGCAAGCGGGGCACGGCCGTCGATCCGGCCAAGCGCGTGGTCATCAACGAGCTGGTCTGCGAAGGCTGCGGCGACTGCAGCGTGCAGAGCAACTGCCTGAGCGTGGAGCCGCTGGAAACCGAATTCGGCCGCAAGCGCACCATCAACCAGAGCAGCTGCAACAAGGACATGAGCTGCCTGAAGGGCTTCTGCCCGAGCTTCGTCACCGTCGAAGGCGGCCAGCTCAAGAAGAAGAGCAAGAGCAAGGGCGCCACGCCGGCCGAGTTCGGCCTGCTGCCCGAGCCTGCGATCCCGTCGCTGGACGGCGGCAAGGTCTGGGGCGTGGTGGTGGCGGGCGTCGGCGGCACCGGCGTCATCACCATCGGCCAGCTGCTCGGCATGGCCGCGCACATCGAGGCCAAGGGCATCGTCACGCAGGATGCGGCCGGCCTCGCACAGAAGGGCGGCGCCACCTGGAGCCACGTGCTGATCGGCGACACGCAGGACGACATCCGCACCACGCGCGTCGGCACCGCGGCGGCCGACCTGATCCTGGCCTGCGATCCGCTGGTCACGGTCAACGGCGAAACCATGGCGCGCATGCGCGAAGGGCGCACGCACGTGGCGCTCAACAGCCACAGCTCGCCCACGGCCGCCTTCGTGCGCAACGCCAACTGGCAGAACCCCGAAGACGCCTGCGCCGCGGAGATCGCGCGGGCCGTGGGCATCGATGCCCTGGGCACCTTCGACGCCGATGCGGCCGCCACCACGCTGATGGGCGACAGCATCTACGTCAACCCGATGATCCTGGGCTACGCCTGGCAGAAGGGCTGGCTGCCGCTGGCGCACGAATCGCTGATGCGCGCCATCGAGCTCAATGCCGTGGCCATCGAGAACAACAAGACTGCCTTCGAATGGGGCCGCCAGGCCGCGGTTCGCCCCGAGGAGCTGCAAAAGCGCGTGCGCCCGGGCCAGGTCATCGAGTTCAAGAAGCGCGAAACGGTCGAGGCCCTGGTGGCGCGCCGCGTCGAATTCCTGACCGGCTACCAGAACGCTGCCTATGCCGAGGAATACAAGCAGTTCGTGGGCAAGGTGCAGCAGGCCGAGTCGGCCGCGGGCAAGAGCACCGCGCTGGCCGAGGCGGTGGCACGCTACCTGTTCAAGCTGATGGCCTACAAGGACGAGTACGAAGTCGCGCGCCTGCACACCGACCGCGCCTTCCTCGACCGTGTCGAAGGCATGTTCGAGGGCCAGATGGGCAAGGACTTCAAGCTCAACTACCACCTCGCCCCGCCCCTCATGGCGAAGAAGAACGCCAAGGGCCAGCTGCAGAAGCAGAAGTTCGGCCCCTGGATGCTGACGGCCTTCGGCGTCCTCGCGAAGCTGAAGGGCGTGCGCGGCACGGCGCTCGACATCTTCGGCCGCACCGAGGAACGCAGGACCGAGCGCGCATTGATCGGCGAATACCGCGCGAGCATCGAAGAAGTGATCGGCGGCCTGCGTGCCGACAACCACGCGCTGGCGCTGGAGATCGCGAGCCTGCCCGAGCAGGTTCGCGGCTACGGCCACGTGAAGGACCGCAACCTGGTGGCGGCCCGCACGCGCTGGAACGAGTTGATGGCCAGGTGGCGCAATCCGCAGGCGCAGCGCGCGGCGGCCTGATTTTTCAGCCGGATTCGCCCCCCAAAGAGCGCCCTCCGGGCGCTCTTTGCTATTCAAAACGTAGCAAAGACCCGCCGCGCCGAATACCCGGAAAGCCCTCCCCGCCGCGCCGGATAAGCCCGTGGGGAGGCGCCGCGCGCCGAATACAATGCCCGGTGCTGTGCGCGGCCAAGCCGCGCCGAGCCTTGACTTGCGGMCCGCTTCCCTTGTGGCCGCGGAGCCTCGGAATGGCGGGCCCGGCCCGTGCTCCTGAAGTCGTTTTCTCTTCCCTCTGTTGGAGACTCTCTTGTTTATTTCCTCTGCTTTCGCCCAGACCGCGCCCGCAGCCGCCGGCGGCGGTGACATGTTGTCCTCGCTCGGCAGCATGCTGCCTCTGGTGCTGATGTTCGTGGTGTTGTATTTCGTCATGATCCGCCCGCAAATGAAGCGCCAGAAGGAAGCGCGCGCCATGATCGAAGCGCTGGCCAAGGGTGACGAAGTCGCAACCGCCGGCGGCGTGCTCGGCAAGATCACCTCGATCGGCGACCAGTATCTCGGCCTCGAAATCGCCAATGGCGTCGAGATCAAGATCCAGCGCAGCGCCGTTGTGCAAGTCCTGCCCAAGGGCGCCGTCAAGTAAAAGAAAAGCGTGAGCTGATCCTTGCGCTTTGCGGCGCAGGGCCCCAAGTCACGCCGTGTCTCGTTTCTGAAAAGCGCTCTCTCATGAACCGTTACCCGGTCTGGAAGTACGCGATCATCGTGATCGTGCTGCTCATGGGGCTCATCTACGCCCTGCCCAATTTCTTCGGCGAGTCACCTGCGGTGCAGGTGTCGGCGGCCAAGACGACCGTCAAGGTCGACGCCGCCACCCAGACCCGGGTCGAGGAGGCGCTGAAGGCCGCGGGCCTTGCGCCCGACCTGATCACGCTCGACGCCGGCTCGCTGCGTGCGCGCTTCACCACCACCGACGACCAGCTCAAGGCGCGCGACGTGGTGCAGCGCGCCCTCGTGCCCGACACGAACGATCCGCCCTACACGGTGGCGCTGAACCTGCTGTCGCGCTCGCCCAAGTGGCTGACCGCGCTGCACGCGTTCCCGATGTACCTGGGCCTCGACCTGCGCGGCGGCGTCGACTTCCTGCTGCAGGTCGACATGAAGGGCGCCATCGACAAGAAGGCGGAATCCTTCGCCAGCGACCTGCGCACCACCTTCCGCGACAAGAGCATCCGCGGCACCTCGGTGAGCCGCAACGGCCAGACCGTCGAGGTGACCTTCCGCGACGCCGCCTCGCTCGACGAGGCCAAGCGGCTCATCCAGGACCAGTTCCAGGACCTCGCCACCACCGACAGCCAGGACGGCGGCAACTGGCGCCTGACAGCCACCATCAAGCCCGAGGCCGCACGCCGGCTGCAGGACGCGGCGCTCAAGCAGAACATCACGACCCTGCACAACCGGATCAACGAACTCGGCGTGGCCGAGCCGGTGATCCAGCAGCAGGGCCTCGACCGCATCGTGGTGCAGTTGCCCGGTGTGCAGGACACGGCCAAGGCCAAGGAAATCCTGGGCCGCACCGCCACGCTCGAAATGCGCCTGGTGGACGAAAGCGCCGAAGGCCGCTCGGCTGAGCTCAGCGGCGGCCCGGTGCCTTTCGGCTCCGAGAAATTCCTCGACCGCCAGGGCCGCCCGGTGATCGTGAAGAAGCAGGTGCTCGTCACCGGCGAGAACCTCACCGACGCACAGCCCGGCTTCGAGCAGCAGAGCAACCAGCCCAAGGTCGACCTGACCATGGACGCCAAGGGCGGCCGCATCATGCGCGACGTCAGCCGTGAGAACTACAAGAAGCGCATGGCCATGCTGATCTTCGAGAAGGGCAAGGGCGAAGTGCTCACGGCCCCGTCGATCAACGGCGAACTGGGCAACCGCTTCCAGGTTTCGGGCTCGATGACCGTGTCCGAAGCCAACGACCTCGCGCTGCTGCTGCGCGCCGGTTCGCTGGCCGCGCCGATGGAGATCATCCAGGAACGCACCATCGGTCCGAGCCTGGGTGCCGACAACATCGAGAAGGGCTTCAAGAGCGTGATGTACGGCTTCCTCGCGATCATGGTCTTCATGTGCGCGTACTACGCACTGTTCGGCCTGTTCTCGTCGATCGCGCTGGCCGTCAACCTGATGCTGCTGGTGGCCATCCTCTCGATGCTGCAGGCCACGCTCACGCTGCCCGGCATCGCGGCCATGGCGCTGGCCATCGGCGTGGCCATCGACTCCAACGTGCTGATCAACGAGCGCGTGCGCGAAGAGCTGCGCAACGGCGCCTCGCCGCAGGCCGCGATCCACGCGGGCTACGAGCGCGCCTGGGGCACGATCCTGGACTCCAACGTGACCACGCTGATTGCGGGCGTCGCGCTGCTGGCCTTCGGGTCGGGTCCGGTGCGCGGCTTCGCCGTGGTGCACTGCATCGGCATCGTCACCTCGATGTTCTCGGCCGTGTTCTTCTCGCGCGGCCTCGTGAACTTCTGGTACGGCCAGAAGAAGAAGCTCAAGACGGTGTCGATCGGCACCGTCTGGCGGCCGAAGACCGACGGCGCCGCCGTGGCCGAAACCAAGTAACGGCCGAGGACAAGCGCCATGGAATTCTTCCGCATCCACAAGACCATCCCGTTCATGCGCCACGCGCTGGTGCTGAACATCGTCTCTTTCGTCACGTTCGCGCTGGCGGTGTTCTTCCTGTTCCACCGCGGTCTCCATCTGTCGGTCGAGTTCACGGGCGGCACGGTGATGGAGGTGGCCTACAAGCAATCGGCCGACATCGGCAAGGTTCGCGACGCCGTCGGCAAGCTCGGCTATCCGGACGTGCAGGTGCAGAGCTACGGTTCGTCCGAGAACATCCAGATCCGTCTGCCGGCCCAGAAGGGCATGAGCTCCGAGCAGCAGAGCGCACAGGTCATGCAGGCGCTCCAGTCGGTCGACCCGTCGGCCACGCAGCGCGGCATCGAGGTCGTCGGCCCGCAGGTCGGCGAGGAACTCACCACCAACGGCCTCAAGGCCCTCGGCATGGTGGTGGTCGGCATCATGATCTACCTGGCGTTCCGCTTCGAATGGAAGTTCGCGCTGGCCACCGTCCTGGCCAACCTGCACGACGTGGTCATCATCCTGGGCTTCTTCGCGTTCTTCCAGTGGGAGTTCTCGCTGGCGGTGCTGGCGGCGGTGCTGGCGGTGCTGGGCTATTCGGTGAACGAATCGGTCGTGATCTTCGACCGGATCCGCGAGAACTTCCGGCGTTACCGGAAGATGACAACCACCGAGATCATCGACAACGCGATCACCTCGACCATCAGCCGCACGATCATCACCCACGGCTCCACGCAGCTCGTGGTGCTGTCGATGTTCTTCTTCGGCGGCCCGACCCTGCACTACTTCGCCCTGGCGCTGACCATCGGCATCTGCTTCGGCATCTACTCGTCGTGCTTCGTGGCGGCGGCGATCGCGATGTGGCTGGGCATCAAGCGCGAAGACCTGATCAAGGGCGGTCCGACCAAGCGCGAAGGCGATTCCGAAGACGACCCGAACGCCGGCGCCGTGGTCTGACGGATACTTCGGGGTTCAACGAAGCGGTGGCGGCGAAGCCGCACCGCGGTTCGCAGGCAACGCCGGGCGCCGTCCGCACTTGTGCGGTGGCGCTTCCCGATGCAAGCTCGCGATTGTTGTTGTTGACGAACTGTTTCCCTTGGCCTTCCCGATCTTTCAATGAGCATTGCGCGGTCCGCTTCTTCCCTGCAGCTCGCACGCGAGACGCGTGAGCGTTTCGTCCTGGCGACGGAAGGTGCCATCGTTGCGCTGGCCCGTGCGATCCGCGACCGGCTGACGGTGCTGGCTTCGGAAGTGGGCAATGCGCGTGCGATGCAGGAGCACCGCGACGACTTCGTGGCGTTCCAGGGGCAGGCCTCGCAATGGGTGTCGCTCGCGCAGACGGGCTGGCGCAAGGCGCTGGGCGCCCCCGCCCAGACCGGCGGATTGACGGCCTTCCCCACGGCGCTGCGGCTCGAACTGATCGGCGACGAGGTGGTGGAAAGCAACATCCTCGCATCGCGCCTCGCGCAGGTGATCCACGACAAGGCCAGTTTCGAGCTCAGCGATCTGCGCCTGCGCATACAGCACCTCGAAGGCACGAGCGAGCTCGACGCCAAGGACGTGCTCAAGCCCGAGACGCTGGCCAGGCTGCTGGTGGAGCAATGGCTGGCGGCCGGCCTGAGCCGCGAGCTGTGGAGCCGGGTGCAGGACACGGTGCAGCAGCAGCTGCTCGACGTGGTCGTCAAGGCCTACGAGAACGCCAATGCCTACCTGGTCGCCAACGGCGTGATGCAGGAGATCGACCTCAAGAGCTTCGTCCGGCGAACGGGCGATGCCGGCGGTGGCGGTGGGGCCTCTTCTTCAGCGGCCGCTCCGGTGGACAGCGGTGTCCCCCGGCGACCGCCCGGCGTTGGCTTCCAGGCGCCGCAACAACAGGCCTCCATGCCGATGGGGGCGGCATCTTCGCTGACGACGGGCGGCTCGCCGCTGATGATCGCGCGGCAGCGTGCGCAGACCGCGCTGCTGAGCCTCAAGCGCTTCGTCACTGCGCGCATCGGCGGCGACACGACCGCCACGGTCCAGAATTCGACGACGGCTGCGACGGCTGCAGGGCGCGCGACCGGCCCTGGCGGCGGCAATGCGGGCGACGGCGGCGCCACTGCACCCCGGGTGTTCTCCAGAACCTTTGCCGGCGCCATCGCCGATGCCGAAGTCGCCTATCGCATGGCCGCGACGCAGTACATGGCGGCGTCGGGTGAACAGCAGGCCACGCTGATCCAGCAGACCGCGGTCGACCTGCGCCGGCGCAGCACCGAACTCAAGAAGCGCGCGCCCACCACGGCCGACAAGGCCACCGTCGAGATCGTCGCGCTCATGTTCCAGGCCATCCTCGCGGAGGAGCGGATTCCGTTTTCGGCGCGCGTGTGGTTCGCGCGGCTGCAGATGCCGGTGCTGCGCGTCGCGATTGCCGAGCCCGAATTCTTCGGCACGCTGCAGCATCCTGCGCGCATGCTGATCGATCGCATGGGCTCCTGCGTGATGGGCTTCGATGCGGCTGCCATCACCGGCAGCGCGCTCGAAGGCGAAATCCGCCGCGTGGTGCAGGTGATCGAGCAGTACCCCGAGACCGGCCAACGCGTGTTCAAGCTGGTGTTCGACGAGTTCGTCGCCTTCCTCAGCCGCTATCTCACGCAGAGCGACACCACGCAGCGCGTGATGAGCGTGGCGCAGCAGGTCGAGCAGAAGGAAACGATGGCGATCCAGTACACCATCGAGTTGCGCAAGATGCTCAACGACATGCCGGTGCGCGAGGAGATCCGCGAGTTCCTGTTCAAGGTCTGGGCCGAGGTGCTCGCGATTGCCGCGCTGCGCTATGGCGCGCAGGGCGAACAGACCGTGATGCTCAAGCGCGTGGCGTCCGAGCTGGTCTGGGCCGCCAGCGCCAAGCCCAACCGCACCGACCGCGCCCGCGTGATCCAGGACCTGCCGCAGCTGCTGCAGCGCTTGCGCCAGGGCATGGCGCTATTGGGCATCGTGGACGAGCCGCAGGAAGCCCACATCAAGACCATCGGCGCGACCCTGTCCGACGCCTTCCTGTCGAAGACCGAGGCGATTCCGCAGGCCAAGATCGAGGCCATGGCCGAGCGGCTGGCGCACCTGGAAGACTTCGTGAGCGACATCGGCGGCACCGCCGACCTGCCGCTCGATGCCCACAGCATCGAACTGCTGCTCGGCGTGGATGCGGCCTCGATCGAGGTCGTGCCCGATGCCGCCGGCGCCCAGGTGCCCGAGGACATGCTGGCCTGGGCGCACGAGCTGCAGGTGGGCAACTGGTTCATGCTCGACCACAACGACCGGGTGAGCCAGGTCCAGTTCGTCTGGCGCAGCGATCGCAAGCAGCTGCACCTGTTCGCCACGGCGGATGGCCGCAGTTTCCTGATCCAGGCGGGACGGCTGGCCATGTATTTGCAGGCCGGCCTGCTGGTGCCCGCCGAGGAAGAGACGCTCACGGTGCGCGCCACGCGCGAGGCCCTGGCCAAGCTGGACGCCAACCCCGAGCGGCTGCTGAACTAGCCGGCTGTTGCCGGGTCAGTGGGCGATTCGGCCTTCTCTGCTTTCGCAGAGTTCATCGAGCACCAGCGCGTCGGGCTCGATGCCGGTGCTCCAGTGCACCATCAGCACGATGATCTTGAGCTCGTCCAGCGCCACCGGGTCGCCCGGGGCGGCCATGGCACGTTCGATCACGATCTCGCGCAGTCCGCAGGGCAGCACGTTCGACGATTCGAGAAAGCGGATGAAGCCGAGGCATTCGGCGCCCAGGTGCTCCTGCTCGGCCTGGGAGTAGACGCGCATCGCGTCTTCCGACTGCGGCAGGGAGGCTTCGGGCGCGCCGTGCAGGGTGACCGTGGCGGTGGCATCGTCGTCGGCATCGCGCTCGAACTGCATGCCCTGCGTTGCGAGGCTCAGGCCGTCGAGCCAGTGCAGGGCGTCGCGTATCTCTTCCGCCTCGAAGCCGTGCGCGCTGAGCTTGCGGCCCAGTTGTTCGGGTTCGGGGCAGGCATCGCCGCGCCAATAGTTTTCGTAGACAAACACGAGCACTTCGAACATGGCCCCAATATAGCCCACGAATGTTCAACGCAGGCTAAGTGGATGCCATTCGTTGGAAGAGTCCGCCGGGGAGGCGTGAAATGTGACCGTCCAGCTCGAGTTCGAGCATCTTCGCCTGCAGCATGGCCGCGCTCCAGCCCGTGCGCGCGCTCAGGGCGTCGAGGCTCACGGGATCGAAGCCGAGTGCGTCGAGCAATGGATCTTCGGGGGCGGAGGGACTGCCGGCGCTCCCGTTCGCGGAAGCCGGCGTTGCCATGCTGCCCGTGCGCAAGGAGGGCAGCTCCTCCAGGATGTCGTTCACCGACTCGACCAGCTTGGCGCCCTGCCGGATCAGCGCATGGCAGCCGCGCGATTGGGGCGAGTGGATCGAGCCCGGAATGGCGAACACTTCCTTGCCTTGTTCCGATGTGAGCCGTGCGGTGATCAGCGAGCCCGACTGCAGCGCCGCCTCGACCACCAGCGTGCCGCGCGCCAGGCCGGCAATCAGGCGGTTGCGCTTCGGAAAATTCTGCGTCAGAGGCGGCGTGCCGAGCGGGAGCTCGCTCACGATCAGTCCCTGCAAGGTGATGCGGTGCGCCAGGTCGCGGTGCCGCGCGGGATACACGCGGTCGAGGCCGGTCCCGACCACGGCGACCGTGGCAAGCCGCGGCGCATCGCCGGCTGCATCGAGCGCGCCCTGGTGCGCGGCGCCGTCCACGCCGAGCGCCAGCCCCGACACCACGGGCAGGCCCGCATCGCCGAGCGCCCGGGCAAAGCTGCGCGCGTTGGTGGCGCCTTGCGGCGTCGGGTTGCGGCTGCCGACGACCGCGATGCTGTTCTGAAGCTGTGTCAGGTCGAAATCCGAGGCGCCGAGCACGTAGAGCATCAGCGGCGGATCGGTCATTTCGAGCAGCGAGGCCGGGTAGCCGGCATCGCCGAGCGTCACGAGGCGGCGGGTGATGCCGTTGTCGTCGCCCGCTTGCAGCCATTGCCAGGTCTGGTCGATCAGCGCCTGGAGGCCGTGGGGCACCAGGTGCAGCGCCTCGGCCTGTGCCGGGGTGACGACCTGCCGCAGCGCGGCATCGGGCTGCGCGAAAACCCCCTCGGGCAGCCCGAAGGCCGCGAGCAGCCTGCGCGCGGAGCTGTCGCCGATGCCCGGCGTCAGGGAGAGCCGCAGCCAGCCTGCGAGTTCTGGGCGTTCCAAGCGGGTGTGGGCGCCGGAAAGCCGATCAGGGGTTGACGAGGAAGTCGCCGGCGCGCGGGGTGTCGTTGATTTCGAGCACCAGCGCGTAGGAAACCTTCTCGAAGGTGCGGAACACCATCAGCAGGCCGATGCGCTCGTTCGGCAACTTGATGGTTTCCTTGCGTGCGCCGGTCCGGTCGAGGATGGTTTCGCCATTCTTCAGGATGGCCAGCACATGGCCGTTGTCGATGCCGTCGCGCGTGCCCTTGTTGATGGCCACCACCTGGTTCTGGGCCGCGTACTGCACCGCGTTGCCGTAGACCGAGATGATCCGGCCGTCGACCTGCGTCGAGGGTGCGCGCGGTGCGTAGCTCAGCAGCTGGCGCGGCGGCTCGGGCAGCAGGCGGTCGCCGGCGCGCATTTCCTCGCGCGACGCCACGATGTCGATGCTGGCCGGCACGACCGTGATGACGTCCTTGTCCTGGACCGTCTCGATGGTGGTCGATTCGCCGCGCTGCAATTGCGCCTTGCCCAGGTACTGCGCCTCGTAGCCGAGGATTTCACCCGTTCCGGGGTCTTTCAGCGGGGTGGCGTTGCGGAAGATGCGGAAGGTCTTGATCGGGCCCGGCGCCTCGATCAGGGGCGATTCGGGGTTGCCGCGGGCATAGGCCCGGTCGCCGCGCGACAGCAGCACCCGGCTGTCGTTGCCGGCCACGATGCGCGGCGCGTTCTCCAGCGTGTTGGCGTCCACCACGATCGGCTCGCTGAGGAAGGGCTCGATCAGGCTCGGATTGAGCGTGGGCAGGGCCATGCCCGCCAGCGAGTCGAAGCGCGTGCGCGGCGACAGCTTGATGGTGCCGCCTTCGCCGCCGAACCCGCCGCGGCGGGTGGTCAGGCGCGCCCGGCCGCCGGTCTTGTCCAGGTAGAGGATCTGGCCGGGGTAGATGCGGTGGGGGTTCGCGATCTCGTTGATGTTCATGCCCCACAGCTCCGGCCAGCGCCAGGGGCGCAGCAGGTAGAGGCGCGAGATCGCCCAGAGCGTGTCGCCGGGCTTGATCGTGTATTCGTCCGGCGCGCTGGGCGCGAGCTCGCTCAGCGGGACGCCCGCCTGGGCGGTCTGCTGGGCCGTGGCGCGCTGCTGGGGCGTGACGGGGTAGTTCTGGGCCCAGGCCGTCGTGGCGCCGCAACTGCCGATTACCGCAAGGGCAGTCAGCGTGGCGAGGAGGTTTGGGCGCTGGCGTTCGATGGATCTGAGCTTTTTCATGTCTGGATGGGTGAGCGCGCGACGTATCGCTGCGCATACGAATCTCACAATTTGCTACGAATTCTGCGCCCGAAGCCCTTGGGAGGGCAACGTTTTCGGGCCCGCAGGCCGCGTCGCGTCGCGGAATTGGCGAAAATAGCCACAACTTCCCCCCGATTTCATGGCCAAACGAATCATTCTGAGTTACCCGGACAAGCGTCTGCACACGGTGGCCAAGCCGGTGCAGGGCGTCGACGCGCGCATCAAGACCCTGGTTGCCGACATGCTGGAGACCATGTACGACGCCAACGGCATCGGCCTGGCAGCCACGCAGGTCGACGTGCACGAGCGGCTCGTCGTCATCGATGTGTCCGAAGAGCGCAACCAGCCGATCGTGCTCATCAACCCCGAAATCACCTGGGCGAGCGACGAAAAGGTGCTCAACGAGGAGGGCTGCCTCTCGGTGCCGGGCATCTACGACGGCGTGATGCGTTCGACGTCGATCAAGGTCCAGGCCCTGGACGAGAACGGCGAAATGCGCACCATCGAGACCGATGGCCTGCTGGCCGTGTGCATCCAGCACGAACTCGACCACCTGCTCGGCAAGGTGTTCGTCGAATACCTCTCTCCCCTCAAGCGCAACCGCATCAAGAGCAAGCTGCTCAAGCAACAACGCGAAGAAATGCGGGAAGGYCGCGCCTGAGCATGAAGCGCAGCTTCCTCGGCGCCCTGGCCGCACTCGGGGTTCTCGCTGCCGCCGGCCTCGGGCTTGCCGGCTGTGCGAACGAACCCACCCGGGTCCAGCCCGGCGCCACGGCCGCCGAAACCCTGCAGCGCCTGGGCACGCCCACGGGCCGCTACCCGCTCAACAACGGCGGCGAGCGGCTCCAGTACTCGCGCATGCCGGCCGGCTTCGAGGTCACCGACATCGATGTGGACGCGGCGGGCAAGGTCGTCTCGGTGACCCAGGTGCTCAGCGAAGCGCGCTTCGGCCACGACATCAAGGTCGACCAGTGGCGCCAGAACGACGTCATGGCCTTCTACGGCCGCCCTTATGAAATCACCCGCGTCAGCTCCTTCGACGGCGTGGTCTGGACCTGGCGCTACAAGGCCGTCAACGAGCGCCGCATGCTCTATATCTACATTGATCCCACCGGCGTGGTCCGGCGCTATCACACGGGGGATGACCTCGCACTCGATCGGATCCGGGATTGAACCGGCTGAAGGTCGCTTTTGCGGGCACGCCCGAGTTCGCGCGCGTCGCCCTGGAGGCCATCGCCGCGGCCGGCCATGAGATCGTGCTGGTGCTGAGCCAGCCCGACCGGCCTGCGGGCCGTGGCATGAAGCTGCAGGCTTCCCCCGTCAAGCAATGCGCGGTCGCCAACGGCTGGCCGGTGGCGCAGCCGCGCAGCCTGCGGCTCGACGGCAAGTACCCGGACGAAGCCGCCGCCGGGCGCGATGCCCTGCTGAAGGCCCGGCCCGACGTGATGGTGGTCGCCGCCTACGGGCTGATCCTGCCGCAGTGGGTGCTCGACCTGCCGGAGCACGGCTGCCTCAACATCCACGCCAGCCTCCTGCCGCGCTGGCGCGGGGCGGCGCCGATCCACCGTGCCATCGAGGCCGGCGACGCGCAGACCGGCATCACCATCATGCAGATGGACGCCGGCCTGGACACCGGCGACATGCTGCTGCGCGAAGCCGTCGACATCGGCACCGACAACACCGCCCGCCTGCACGACCGCCTGGCCGGGTTGGGCGGCGGCCTGATCGTCCAGGCGCTGGCCGGCATCGGCGCCCTGGCGCGCACGCCGCAGCCGGCCGAAGGCGTCACCTATGCCAACAAGGTCGAGAAGCAGGAAGCCCAGATCGACTGGACCCAGCCCGCCGATGCCATCGTCCGGCGCGTCCGGGCCTTCGATCCCTTCCCGGGCGCCAACAGCCCGCTCGACGGCGAAACCATCAAGCTCTGGGCCGCGCATGCGGTGCCCGCCCAGGTGTCGGCGGCTCCCGGCACGGTCCTGGCCGTCACCGACACCGGCGTCGCGGTGGCTGCCCATGATTCGATCGTGATGTTCACCGAGCTCCAGCGTCCGGGCGGCAAACGCCTGGCCGTGGCCGACTTCCTGCGCGGCTTCGACCTGAAGCCCGGGCAGGTGTTCGGCTGATGTTTCTTTCCGCAGCCATCCGCCGCCGCCCCGAATTCCGCATCGGCGCGCGCGACATGTCGCCGGTGGCGATGGGCATCGGCGCCTGGGGGCTGATGACCGGCGTGGCCATGGTCAAGTCGAACATGAGCGTGGTCGAGGCGGTGGCGATGACCCTGCTGGTCTACGCGGGCAGCTCGCAGCTCGCGGCCATTCCGCTGCTGTTCGCCGGCGCGCCGGCCTGGGTGATCCTGGCGACGGGCTTCTGCGTCAACCTGCGTTTCGTGGTGTTCAGCCTGCACCTGCGGCCCTACCTCATGCACATGCCGCGCTGGCGCCGCATGCTGCACGGCTATCTCACGGCGGACATGAGCTATGCGCTGTTCACCCGGAAGTATCCGAAGCCGCCGCTGACCGTCGTCGAAGAGGAATCGCAGGAGGCCTACCTCACCGGCAACTACTGCGTGACCTGGTGCGCGTGGATGGGCATGAGCCTGCTGGGCATCGCACTGGCCAACTTCATTCCGCAGAACTGGGGCCTGGGGTTCGCGGGCGTGCTGAGCCTGGTGGCGATCGTCTGCTCGATGGCGACCACGCGCCTGCGCATCCTCGCCGCGCTGATCGCCGGCGCGACGGCGGTGGCCGCCTATGCGCTGCCGCTCAAGCTCAACATCGTCGTCGCCATCGGCGTCGCGGTGCTGCTGTGCTTCTGGATCGAGAAGCAGCTCGGGCTCGACCCGGATGCAGAGGACGACAAGTGAGCGGCACCACCGACCTGTGGACGATGGGCGTGATCGTCGGACTGGCCGCGGTCACCGTGCTCACGCGCTGCTTCTTCTTCATCCTCGACCGGCCCTGGGGTCTGCCGGAGTGGGCGCACCGCGCCTTGCACTACGCGCCGGCCGCTGCGCTCGCGGGCGTGATCGCGCCAGAGATCGTGATGTCGCAGGGCCATCTGATCACCACGCTGCACGACGCCCGCCTGTATGCGGCGGTCGTCGGTGCGGCGTACTTCTACTGGCGCCGCGGCGTGCTCGGCACGATGCTCGCGGGCATGGCGGTGTACCTGCCCCTGCACCTCGGCCTGGGCTGGTAGCCGGCGGGCCCTTCTTTTCAGTCCAGCTTCACGCCGGCGGCCTGGATGATCTTGCCCCAGCGGTCGCTTTCGGCGCGCGAGAGCTTGTAGAACTCCTGCGGCGTTCCCGGCAGCGCCTCGAAGCCGAACTCCGAGAACAGCTTCACTACCTTCGGCGCCTTCATCGCCTTGTGCAGTTCGCTGTTGATCCGCGCCACCGCCTCGGGCGGCATGCCGGCCGGGCCGATCAGGCCGTGGAAGGCATAGGCGTTGACGTCGCTGAATCCGGCTTCGACGAAGGTCGGCACATCGGGCAAGGCGCCGGCACGCTGCGGCAAGGCAATCGCCAGCACGCGCACCTTGCCCGCCTTGATGATCGGCAGGCCCGAAGCGAGGTCGAGCATCATCGTCGGCACTTGGCCGCCCATCACGTCGGTCATCGCGGGCGCGGCGCCCTTGTAGGGCACGTGCGTGATACTGAGCCCGGCCTTCTGCTTGAAGAGTTCCATCGCCATGTGGTGCGGCGAGCCATTGCCCGGCGAGGCGTAGCTCACCTTCTCCGGGTTGGCCTTCACGTAGCGCACGAACTCGGCCACGTTCTTCGCGGGAAAGTCCGGGTGGACGACCAGCGCCACCGGAAAGCGGCCGATGGTGCCGATGTAGGTGAAATCGCTCGCCGGCTTGTAGGGCAGCTTGGCGAACATGTGCTCGTTGAAGAGCAGCGCCGCGTTCTCGGCCTGCATGATCGTGTAGCCGTCGGGCCTGGCCTGCATCAGCACCGACACGCCGATGTTGGTCGACGCGCCGGGGCGGTTGTCGATGATCAGCGGTTGTCCGAGCGAAGGCTGCATCGCCTCGGCCAGCGAACGCGCGAGGTTGTCGGTGCCGCCGCCGGCCGCGTAGGGCACGATCCATTTGACAGGCTGGCTCGGGTAGGCGGCCTGCTGCGCGGATGCGAAGGGTGCGGCGGCGAGCGCGAGGGCCGCGGCCAGCAGGGGAAGGAATCGCTTCATCGTCTTGTGTCTCCGTTGCTTGTTTCGAAATCGGTAGCGCGTTATTCCCCGCGCAGCGTCTGCCAGAGCTCGCGGTCGCGCTCGGCCGTCCATACGACGGGGTGCTCGATGCCGCGCAGCTCGTCGTAGGCACGCGACACGTCGAAGGGCAGGACGTGCTGGAACACGGGCCAGGTGCCGAAGCGCGGCGTCATCGCCGCTTCGGCGCGTGCGAAGCAGCCGCGCAGGGTTTCGCCGGCGGCGATGCCGGCGCGCACGCTGTCGAGCAGCGTCGAGAGAAAGGCCTTGGTAAGGCCGACGGCCTCGGCGCAGGCCGCTTCGTCCTGCAGCACGGCGCCGCGGCCCGGCACCAGCACGCGCGGCTTCAATGCCAGCACCGCGTCGAGCGTGCCGGCCCAATCGCCGATGTAGGCATCGCCCGCGTAGACGCCGCAATGGTTCTCCACGACGTCGCCCGAGAACAGCACGCCGCAGTCGGGCAGCCACGCGACCGTGTCGCCGCTCGAATGGCCGCGGCCCAGCGCCATCAGGCGAAGCTCGCGGCCGCCGCCGGGCCAGAGGCTCATCCCGCGCTCGAAGCTTACTGTCGGGAAGGTCAGGCCCGGGATCTCTTCCACCCCCGCGAAAAGGCGCGGAAAGCGGCCGACCTCCGAATCGAAATCGGCCTGGCCGCGCGTGCGGATCCAGTCGAGCGTGCCGTTGCTGGCGACGATGGCCTCGACCTCGTCGAAGGCGCTGGCACCCATCACGCGCACCGCGTGGTAGTGCGTGAGCACGATGGTCTTGACCGGCTTGTCGGTCACCGTGCGGATGGCTGCGAGAAAGTCGCGCGCCATGCGCGGCGTGGGGCGCGTGTCGATCAGCACCACCTGCTCGTCGCCGACGACGAAGCCGCAGTTGGGATCGAAGTCGCTGATGTAGCCGTAGACGTGGGGCGCGAGCTCGCGCAGCTGCGGCTTCTGCTCGCGCGTGTCGGAGGCGGAAGCGAAGGAGACGGTGGCGTTCATGGGGCTCGGGTTGTCGTGGGGTCTTCGGCTGCAGCGCGGATGCAGGCGAGCAGCACGGCCTGGTCGCCGCACTGGTTGGCCAGCAGCAGCACGAGGCGGGCGTTGAGGTCGGCGCTCTGCGTTTCGCTCAAGCCCTCGTGCGCGGCGAGCAGGGCGGCGTAGAAGCCGTCGGGGTCGGGGATGCGGGGCTCGGTGATCATGGGGTGGTGTCGTGGGCGAGGGCCGTGTGCAGTGCGGTGGCGATCGCATCGGGCGTGGCGTGCGGCAGCGTTGCGGCGCGGTAGGCGTCGGGGCGGATGAGGACGAAGCTGCCCGCATCGTGGATGCCAAGGTGGCGCGTGAGCTGCTCGTCGGCTTGCAGCGTCGGCAGGCCGCTGTCGCCGCCGATGGCCAGCAGGCGCAATGGCAGCGATGCCGTTGCGTCCATTGCCGCCCTGGCTTCGGCGCGTGCCGGCGCCAACCAGAGGCCGATGCATTGCGTGCCTTCGGCCAGCAGCTGCATCAGCGTCGTCTCGCGGCCATCGGCCCAGTGCAGCGGCAGGTTCTGCACCGAGCGTCCGCTCTCGGGCAGTTGCGGCGCGGCCGGGTAGTCGTTGGCAACCGACATGCGGCCGGTGTTCACTAGCGCTCGCGCAAACGGATGGCGCGCCGCCAGCGCCACCACGGCGCGGCGCAGCGTGTGCTCGGCCGGCGAGCGCGGGGCGAGAAAGCGCGCCGAGCGGCTTGTCACCTGCAGGTTCTGTTTCGCCGCAGGTTGGCGCTCGGCGTCGTAGCTATCGAGCAGCGCATCGCCTGCCTGGCCCTGTGCGACCAGCGCCAGCTTCCAGCCGAGGTTTGCCGCATCCTGGATGCCGCTGTTGCCGCCGCGCGCGCCGAAGGGGCTCACCACGTGCGCGGCGTCGCCGATGAAGAACACATGGCCATGGCGGAAGCTGTCGAGCAGGTGATCGCGGTAGCCGTACGGGCCGATCCAGACGAACTCGAACGCCACGTCCGGCCCGAGCTGCTCGCGCAGCCGTGCGCCCGCCACGTCGGGCTGGCTGATACGGGCCGTGTCGCAGTCCTCGGGCATCTGGTAGTCGATGCGCCATACGCCATCGGCCATCAGGTGCTGCCAGACGCCGCGGCCTTCGTTGAAGGGCGCGTCGACCCAGGTCCAGCGCTCGGTCGGCAGCGGCTTCTTGAAGCGCACGTCGCTGATGCACCAGCGGTCGGTGCTGCGCGACGAATGCGTTTCGATGCCGAGCTGCGTGCGGATCGGGCTGTTGGCCCCCGTGGCGTCGATCAGGCGATCGGCTTCGATCGTGTAGCGGCCCGCGGGCGTCTCGACCTCGATGCGCACGCCATCGTTCAACGGCTCGACGCCGGTGACGCGGCTCTTCCAGCGCATGTCGGTAAGCTCGAGTTCGAGGATGCGTTCGACCAGGAACCACTCGACATAGAACTGCTGCAGGTTGATGAACGGCGGCTGCTTCGAGACGCTGTTCGCCTGCAGGTTGAAGTTGTAGACCTCCTGCGCGCCCGAGAAGGTGCGCCCGAACGACCAGGTGATGCCCTTGGCCGCGATGCGCTCATAGATGCCGAGGCGCTCGAAGATCTCCAGGCTCTTCTGCGCGTAGCAGATGCCGCGCGACGAGGCGCCGCGCACGCCGACGGTGTCGTCCTCGTCGAGCAGCACTGCGCGCACGCCCCGTTGTGCCAGGTCGCAGGCCAGCGTGAGGCCCGAGGGACCCGCGCCGACGATCACGATGGGGTGGCGGACGATCTTCGCGCCGGCCAGCTCGGGCGGTGGCGTGAACGGCCAGGCCGGCAGCTCGTAGGCCGGTGCAAATGCAAAGGTTTCCATGTCTCTTCTACAGCGCGTGGGCGAACTCGGCGATCGCATCCGCTGCCTTGGGGATCAGCGCGGGCTGCCCCGCGAGGTAGTGGTTGCCGCCCACGATGTCGACATTGCGGATGCGCGCGGCGCCGGCGGCCATCCACGCATCGCGCGTGCTCGGGAAGGTCGACGGATCGCCCGTGTAGGTCAGCAGCAGCTTCGGCACCATGGTGCGCGCGAGGTTGGTCGGCCCGTCGGCCTGCGAGCGCGATGACCATTGCGAGAGAAACGCGGTCAGCGAGGTGGTGCGCCCCATCGCATTCGCCGAGTAGTTCACCTGCCGCGCATCGCCCCACACGCTGCCCGGCAGGCGGTCGTTGGCATCGAGCGAAAGGTCCACGCAGCGCGGATCGGCATGCGTGCGGTAGACGATGAAGGTCTGGTCGCGCGGCGCGCCTGGCGTGCTGCGCAAGAGTGCGAGCCGGTCGATGGCCCATTGCTCGATACGGTCCAGCCGAGCCTTCTGTGCCGCGCTGAAGCGCGCGAGAAAGTCGCTGTCGTAGGGCACACGGTGGCGCGGGTCGTACATGTCGAGATCGGGATCGACCGAGAGCGGATCGTGCTCGTCGGTGACCGAAGGGTCGATCCAGTCGCGCATCAGCCGCGACCGGCCCAGGTGCGCGGCGCACAGCGCGATGCCGTCCACGGGCGGCAGGTCGTCGGGGTGCAGGTGCGTGGGGTCGCCGTCGGGCAGGTGCGTGGCCGTGAGCTTCTCGGCCTGCGCCTGGTAGAAGCTCGCGAGCGCCGCGCCGCCCGAGTTGCCGACGAGGAACACCTTCTCGTAACCGGCCGCTCGCAGGTGCTGCACGCCGGCGCCCAGGTCTTGAATGGCACGCTCCATCAGCAGCACCGTGTCGTTGCCGACGAAGCGCGAGTTCAGCCCCATGCAGCAGATGCCGCGTTCGGCCAGCGGGCCGATCAGGTAGTGCCCCATGAAATTGCTGGTCGGGTGCATCACGATGGCCGCGATTTTTTTCGGCCCCGGCGGCGCGCGAAAGGCGCCGTAGATGCGCGGACGCAGCATCTGCAGGCCCGACTGGCTTTCCATCGCCGCGCCGGGCTTCACGTCGATGACGGCGAGTTGCAGTTCAGACATTCGATGGGCCTTTCGCCGCGCGAAGCTCGGCCTTGCGCACGGTCCACGCATCGAGGTCCGCCCGGGCGCGCAGTGCATGCGCGTCCATCTCGGCCTGCGGCACGGTCGGCGTGGTCAATTCCACACGGATGCCGTTGGGGTCGAAGAAATAGATCGACCCGATGATGTGGTGATCGGTCACGCCCAGCACCTCGACGCCCGCGCTTTCGAGGCGGGTCTTGGCGGCGAGCAGGTCGGCCACCGAATCGACCCGCAGCGCGATGTGGTTCACCCACGAGGGCGTGTTCGGCGAAGGCAGCGCTGCGACGTCGTCGCCCAGGTCGAAGAAGGCGATGTACGAGCCATCGCGCATCTGGAAAAAGATGTGCACGTAGGGGCAGTATTCGCCGGTGCTGGGCACGTGGTCGCTCTTGATGACATGGGCGAGCGGCAGGCCCAGCAGGTCTTCGTAGAAGCGGCGGGTCTCCTCGCTGTCGCGGCAGCGCCAGGCGAAGTGGTGCAGCCCGCGAATGGGCGGTGGGGCCGTGTGGGCGGTCGTCGTCGGCATGCGTGTCTCCAGTGAGCCGCGATTGGGCGACGCCGCGTCTTATGATGCAATCGAAATTAATTCATCAATTGATGAAATAACCCTATGAATCTGACCCTGCGCCAGTTGCGCGCCTTTGCCGCCGTCGCCGAAGCCGGCAGCTTCACTGCGGCGGCGCAGCAGCTGCACCTCACGCAGTCGGCGCTCAGCGTGCTGGTGCGCGAGCTCGAGCGCGAGATGGGCGTGCAGCTGCTCGACCGGCACACGCGGCGCGTGCAGCTGTCGGAAGCGGGGCGCGAGTTCCTGCCTTCGGTGCACCGCCTGCTGGGCGACCTCACGAGCGCGGTGGCCGGCGTGACCGATCTGCGTGACAAGAAGAAAGGCTTGCTACGTCTTGCAGCGCCGCAGCTGATGGCCTGCACGCTGATGCCGCGCGTGATCGCGGTCTACCGCGCGGCCTATCCCGATGTCGACGTGCGCCTGGCCGACACGCTGCCCGAGCACCTGCTCGCCGGCGTGGTGGCCGGCGACGTGGAGCTGGCGGTGGGGCAGGACGTGGCGGTCGACGGCACCATCGACCGCCGCACGCTGTTCCGCGACCGCCATTGGTTGATCTGCCCGCCCGACCACGCCTTCGCGAAGCGCCGCAAGGTGCGCTGGCACGAACTCGGCCCCTACACCTTCATCGCGCCCACGCGCGATTTCCGCCAGCGCGTGCTGCCCGAGCTGGCCCCGGCCGAGCGCGACTACATGCTGCGCCCCGGCACCCAGGAGGTGTCGTACATGACCACCGCGCTCGGCATGGTGGCCTCGGGGCTGGGGCTCACCGTGTGCCCGACCTACTCGGCGCCGCTGGTGCGCGCCCACGGGCTGCAGATGGTGCGGCTCGAATCGCCCGACTTCCACCGCGAGGTCTGCGTCTACAGCGCGGCCCGGCGCACCCTGTCGCCAGCCGCCGCGAGCTTCGTCGAGATCCTCGAGCGCTTCGCCAAGTCGCAGCCGAAGGCGTGAAAAGCATCGGCAAGCCGCAAGAGGCGCGTAGAGCGGCCGCGAGGCGAAACCTACAATGCAAGGCGACTTGTCTTCCACCACCTCCAGATCCATGAACGTCATTCGATTCACCGACCTCTGCGCGCAGGGCAAGGCCGCCGGCCAGCGCGTCTTCATCCGTGCCGACCTCAACGTGCCGCAGGACGACGCCGGCCACATCACCGAAGACACGCGCATCCGCGCTTCGGTGCCCTGCATCCAGCTGGCGCTCGACGCCGGCGCCGCCGTGATGGTCACCTCGCACCTGGGCCGTCCGACCGAGGGCGAGTTCAAGCCTGAAGACTCGCTGGCGCCGGTCGCCAAGCGCCTGGGCGAGCTGCTCGGGCGCGAAGTTCCGCTGGTGGCCAACTGGGTCGACGGCGTCGACGTCAAGCCCGGCCAGGTCGTGCTGCTCGAGAACTGCCGCGTCAACAAGGGCGAGAAGAAGAACGACGAGGCGCTGGCCCGCAAGCTCGCCGCGCTCACCGACATCTACGTGAACGATGCCTTCGGCACCGCCCACCGCGCCGAAGCCACCACCTACGGCATCGCGCAGTTCGCCAAGATCGCCGCGGCCGGCCCGTTGCTCGCGGCCGAGATCGACGCCATCACCAAGGCGCTGGCCCAGCCCAAGCGGCCGCTGGTGGCCATCGTGGCCGGTTCCAAAGTCAGCACCAAGCTGACGATCCTCAAGAGCCTGTCGGCCAACGTCGATCAGCTGATCGTCGGCGGCGGCATCGCCAATACTTTCTTGCTGGCAGCCGGTCTGAAGATCGGCAAATCGCTGGCAGAGCCCGACCTGGTCGACCAGGCCAAGGCGGTGATCGAGGCCATGCGCGCCCGCGGCGCCGATGTGCCGATCCCGGTGGACGTGGTCACGGCCAAGACCTTCGCGGCCGATGCGGTCGCCACGGTCAAGGCGGCCGATGACGTCGCCGACGACGACCTGATCCTCGACATCGGTCCCAAGACCGCCGCGATCCTTGCCGCGCAGCTGCGCGAAGCCGGCACCATCGTCTGGAACGGCCCGGTGGGCGTGTTCGAGTTCGACGCCTTCGCGGGCGGCACCAAGGCCATCGCGCAGGCGATTGCGGAAAGCAGCGCCTTCTCGATCGCCGGCGGCGGCGATACGCTCGCGGCCATCGCCAAGTACGGCATCGAAAAGCAGGTCGGCTACATCTCGACCGGCGGCGGCGCCTTCCTCGAAGTGYTGGAAGGCAAGACCCTGCCGGCCTTCGAAATCCTGGCCAAGCGCGCGGCGGGTTGAGTCCGGCGGCGGTGAAATCTCATGGAGTGACTTCCGTCAGACACACAAAGTGTATACAGTAGAGAATACAAAACGGAGACTACCTTCATGAGCACGGACCGCATCCCCCGCCACGCCACCAAGATCGTTGCCACGCTCGGTCCGGCGTCCAACACGCCGGAACTGCTGGAAAAGATGATCCTGGCCAAGGTCAGCGTGGTGCGGCTCAACTTCAGTCACGGCACCGCGCAGGACCACATCGATCGCGCCCTCATGGTGCGCGAGGCCGCCCGCAAGACGGGCCGCGAAGTGGCCATCATGGCCGACCTGCAGGGCCCGAAGATCCGCGTGGGCAAGTTTGCGCAGGGCAAGGTCCTGCTCGAGGCGGGCGCCAAGTTCGTGCTCGACGCCTCGCGCACCGAACTCGGCGACATCGATGCCGTGGGCCTCGACTACAAGGACCTGCCGCGCGATGTGAAGCCCGGCGACCGGTTGCTGCTGAACGACGGCCTGATCGTGCTCACGGTCGACGGGGTCAAGGGCGAAGCGGTGCACACCACCGTCAAGCTCGGCGGTGAGCTCTCGAACAACAAGGGCATCAACAAGCAGGGTGGCGGCCTCACCGCCCCTGCATTGACGGCCAAGGACATGGAAGACATCAAGACCGCGATGAGCTTCCAGGCCGACTACGTGGCCGTGAGTTTTCCGAAGAACGCCACGGACATGGAAATGGCGCGCCAGCTGTGCAACGTGGCGGCGGCCGAGTTCGGCCACAAGCCCGGCATGATCGCGAAGATCGAGCGTGCCGAAGCCATTCCGAAGCTGGAAGAAATCCTGCGCGCCAGCGACGGCATCATGGTCGCCCGCGGCGACCTCGCGGTCGAAGTCGGCAATGCGGCAGTGCCCGCGCTGCAGAAGAAGATGATCCGCATGGCGCGCGACATGGACAAGGTGGTGATCACCGCGACCCAGATGATGGAGTCGATGATCACCAACCCCGTGCCCACGCGCGCCGAGGTCAGCGACGTGGCCAACGCTGTGCTCGACGGCACCGATGCCGTGATGCTCTCGGCCGAAACCGCCTCGGGCCGCTATCCGCTCGAGACCGTGCAGGAGATGAGCCGCATCTGCGAAGCCGCCGAAATCGCCGAAGACAAGACGCTCGACGCCGACTTCAGCGGCAAGACCTACAGCCGCATCGACCAGTCGATCGCGATGGGTGCGCTGTTCACCGCCCACCACCTGGGCGCCAAGGCCATCGTGGCGCTGACCGAGTCGGGCTCCACGATGCTGTGGATGAGCCGCCACCGCGCCCACATCCCGATGTACGCGTTGACCTCGCGGCTGGCCACGCAGCGCAAGCTGGCGCTCTACCGCAATGTGCGCCCGCTCCTGATGGATTCGGAAAGCGACCGCGACACCGCGCTGCTGCAGGCCGAGAACCACCTGAAGAAGCGCGGCATCGTGCAGACCGGCGATGTGTACGCCATCACCTGCGGCGAACCCATGGGTGCTCCCGGCGGCACCAACATGCTCAAGATCTGCCGCGTCAGCTGATCGAGCGGRCATCGACGATGTCTCGAACGCCGGAAGGGCGGGGGATATCTAATGGGCAATTGCTACGTCCAAGGTGATGCTGCCGGCCTTGCTGACGCGCTGTCCGTTGCAAGGTGCGGCCTTCTGCCGGGGGTATCGAATTTCAACCCTTCCAACGCATGGATGCCGATAAGTTCACGATCGGCGGGAAAAGGCGTG
This sequence comes from Variovorax sp. P4_B10, assembly GCF_056402375.1. Classification (NCBI taxonomy): domain Bacteria; kingdom Pseudomonadati; phylum Pseudomonadota; class Betaproteobacteria; order Burkholderiales; family Comamonadaceae; genus Variovorax; species Variovorax sp. P4_B10. The sequence goes on from NZ_JBFUHN010000003.1 coordinate 99,110, forward strand.
CTGGTTTTGAGCCGACCCCAAGAAATCCTGCGTGACACTGGCGGATGTGATCGCGGCATCCGGAAGGGCGGGAACATCTATGAAGCAATTGCATGCATTCAAAGCGGTGCTGCCGGCCTTGGCGACGGCGGTGTCCGTTACAGGGTGCAGCGTTCTGCCGGGGGGATCGAATTTCAACTCCTCGACGGCAGCGTCATGCGCGGTTCAGAGTGCCGAAGCCCGGCCGCCGAAACACCCGATTGTGGAACTGGCAGCATGCGTCGCGCGGACGGATGACCTCTCCAATCCGGATCGTCTTTTTCACGAGACGCTGGGGATCAAGAACGACCGCAACTACGGCGCGTCCAAAAACGTTCCTTGGGGAATCTCGGTGGGTGAGGGGACTGCTGAACATTTGCCCGCAGGCATCGAATTGTTCTTCTTTCAACGCGTCGATGTCGACAAGTTCACGATCGGCGGGAAACGGCACTTCACCATTGATGTCGCCTCCTCCAAATCCTGTGTGACGTTGGCAGATGTGATCGCGACATTCGGCGATGGCTATGCCGTCTCGCCACGCCCTATCGTGGCGCCGGCTCCGGCGTTGCCGGGAGTGGCTCCGTCCCCACCCGCTCAAACAGGAAAGTTTCCGGGGATCTTTTACGTCGCACCCCGATTTTTCAAAGGCGCCAGCAACGGGCGAGTTCACTTTGATTTCGGCTACTACGAATGCGCAAGGCGCATCAACGTCCAACGCGACCTCAAGTCGAATGACTGACCAGCAAAGGGAGAACCGGAATGAGCAACTTCACCCCCGCCATCGCCGCGGAGTGGTTGGCCGACGAGTACAACAAATGGCGAGCCTATGGGCGCCCTTGGGCGGCACCAACATGCTCACGATCTGCGGCGCGAGCTGATTTATCGGGCATCGACGATGTCCCAGAATGCCGGAAGGGCGGGGGACATCAATGAAGCAATTGCATGCATTCAAAGCGGTGCTGCCGGCCTTGGTGACGGCGGTGTCCGTTGCAGGGTGCGGCGTTCTGCCGGGGGTATCGAACTTCAACCCTTCGGCGGCAACGTCATGCGCGGTTCAGAGTGCCGAAGCCCGGCCGCCGAAACACCCCATCGTCGAACTGGCCTGGTGCATCGCGCGGACGGATGACCTTTCCGATCCAAACCGTCTGTTTCATGAGACGCTGGAGATCAAGAACGGTCGGGACTACAGCGAGTCCAGAAACGTCCCTTGGCGGATCTCGGCGGGGGCGGGGAATGCAGAAGAGCTTCAACATTTGCCAGCGGGGGTTAGCAACTTTTACTACACGCGTGCAGATGACGACAGGCCAAGAATTGGGGGGGAAAGGTACTTCAGCTTTGACGTCGACATCAGGAAATCATGCGTGACACTGGCGGATGTGATCGCCACCTTCGGCGATGGCTTCACCGTCTCGCCACACCGCACCGTAGCGCCTGCTGTGGCGTTGCCAGGGGTGGTGCCATCGCCGCCCTTTCAAACAGGAAAGCTCCAGGGCATCTTCTACGTCACTTCCCGTTTCTTCAAAGGGCCTAGCAACGGGCGAGTTGAATTCGATTTCAGTTACTACGAATGCGTAGAAGGCATCACCGTGCAGCGCGACCTTGAATCACTAAAGAATCAGAGAGAGGGAAACAAAAAATGAGCACTTTCACCACAGCCATCACAGCAGAGTGGTTGGCCGACGAAAAGAACAAATTCAAGGCGTACAAGATTTCGCCCGAAGCGCTCGCGATGATCAACAGGTCGGAAGCGCTCAAGGCCGACATGCGCGCCTATGCATCCAGCGATTACGCGGCCGCTGGAAGGATCAACCCAGAAGCCGGTGCGGGCGAGTACAGGACGCCAGTGGATAAGGACAATCCAGGCCGCCTCCGCATCGCCCTCGACCGCTTCACCACCCCCGAAGGCACGGTCAGCATCCTGGCCCACGAACTCGGGCACTTCCGCGTCGAAGAACCCGATGCGCCCATCGCAACCGCGCGCGCCAACGCACTGACGGGAAAAGACAAGGCCGCTTACGAGAGCGCCTGCCACCTGACAGAAGGCTACGCCCACTACAACGAGGTCAAAGTGCGCGAGGAGATCCTGGAAACCAATCGCTTGGCCGCCGAGCTCGAGCAACGGCCCCTGACGGAACAGGAAGTTCAACTGGAATCCCGCTGGCGCGGTGAAGGGGTGTACGGCAGCCGCGGCGAAGGCCAGGACCATCTGATCGCCAGACGCATTGCCGATGCCGCACTGGAAGAACCCGGCCACATGACCGCCACTCAGGTCATGGAGGCGGCCGCCTTTGCGCTGGCCCAGAACAACAGGGGCAACATCACATCGAACACCAGGCAAACCTACGGCCAATTCTGTGAGGCGGCGGCGAGCAGCATGCTGCCTGGCGCCGCGCCTGCAGAGGCAACGGGCGAAGCGCAACGCATGCCGCAGACGCCATCCAAGGAGCCCTCACCCACCGAGGACCTGTCCGCATTTCTGGACCGCATGCTGAGCGCCGATGACGCCACCTTCAGAAGAATGCAACAGACGTTGGCGGACCTGCCGCCGGGCCGAGAGGTGATCGCAGAGGGAATTGCGGAGGTGAATCGCCAGGAGCAATGGGTTGCGCAACAACAGGCGCAGCAAGCGCAGCAGCAGCCTGCAATGGATGCGCCGGTGATGATGGTCATGCGCCATTGAACCTATGGATGCGCGGAACAGGCGAGGCAAATAAAAGTGAACGATCAAACCATGCTGGCCTTGGCCAGCAAGATGAGCGCACTGGTTGAAAAGTTCGAGCGCCAATGCGAGCAATCCGGCGCGGAGCTGCAGAGGCTTTCCCAACAGGTGCCAGCCGTGGTGCGCCAGGCCGTCAACGAACAGCTGAGCCGGCTGCCAGAGGCAGTGCTTGAAGATGTTCGCGGCGGCATCGAGCGGCCGGTTTCCGACTATGAACGGCGCCTGCGCGAAGCAGGCGAACAAATCCATCAGGCTTCTCTTGCCTTGAGCGCACAGTTCCGACGAGCCGAGGCGTTGCACCGCCATCTGGTCTGGAAGGTTGCAGGCATCACGTTGGGCAGCCTGGTGTTGATGCTGGGGGGCAGTGTTTGGTTATCGAGTCATTACTACGACGAGATCGCAAAGAACCAAATTTCCGCCATATTGCTCAAGGCTTACAACGAGGCCGATGTCACGCTGTGCGACGGACACTTGTGCGTCAGGGCGGACAAGTCCGCCAAGACCTATGGAGAGTATGTGCGCGTCAAAGCGCGATGACGGATAGAGGCAAATCGTCGAAAGGATAGGCGGGCTGAGCGGGTGCCTGCATGACGGAGATTGCCGCTCGAGTTGAGGTTGTTCAGCCGTTTCTGAACAGGAAGCTGTAGGCGTTGAGGGCTGGAACGCCGCCCAGGTGCGCATAGAGCACCTTCGACCCGGCCGGGAACTCGCCCAGCCGCACTTTTTCGATCATCCCGTGCATCGACTTGCCCTCGTACACGGGGTCGGTCAGCATTCCTTCGAAGCGCGCGCAGAGGCGAATCGCCTCCAGCGTGCCTTCGTTCGGCAGCCCGTACTCGGGCCCGCCGAAACGGCGATCGAGCACCACGTCCTTCTCGGTGATGTCGCGGCCCAGCTCGACCAGTTCGGCCGTGCCCTTGGCGATGCGCACGATCTGCTCGAAGGTCTGCTGCGGCTTGGCCGAGGCGTCGATGCCGATCACGCGGTCGGCCCGGCCGTCGGCCGCGAAGCCCACCACCATGCCGGCCTGCGTGCTGCCGGTGACCGAGCAGGTCACGATGTAGTCGAACTTGAAGCCCAACTCGGCCTCCTGCTGCCGCACTTCCTCGGCAAAGCCCACGAAGCCCAGGCCGCCGCGCGGATGCTCGGAGCAGCCGGCCGGAATCGGAAAGGGCTTGCCGCCAGCCTTTCGCACGTCATCCATCGCTTCTTCCCAGCTCTTGCGGATGCCGATGTCGAAGCCCGCGGCGTCGAGCCGCACGTCGGCACCGAGGATGCGCGACATCTCGATGTTGCCGACCCGGTCGTACACCGCGTCCGAATAGTTGACCCAGTTCTCCTGCACCAGCACGCACTTGAGGCCCAGGTGCGCGGCCACGGCGGCCACCTGGCGCGTCTGGTTCGACTGGATGCCGCCGATCGACACCAGCGTGTCGTAGCCGCCTTCGAGCGCCTCGGGGATCAGGTACTCGAGCTTGCGGGTCTTGTTGCCGCCGAAGGCCAGGCCGCTGTTGCAGTCCTCGCGCTTGGCGTAGAGATCGACCTTGCCGCCCAGGTGGGCGCTGAGGCGCTTCAACGGGTGGATCGGCGTGGGGCCGAAGGTCAGGGCGTGGCGGGGGAATTTCTTCAGGTTCATCGAAGCTGCTCCAGGGAGTTGAAGGCTTCGATCGTAGGAAGAAGGGTGCGAAACGTGCTTGCGAAGTTTGAGTGGATTTTCGGTAGAAAGAAGGCAAGATGGCCAAAGAGAGATCTTTCAGTTCAAGTAATCAGCCATGAGCACAACAAAATTGCGTGTTGCCCCGGAGCTCGACCGCACCGACCGCGCCATCCTCCGCGCCCTGCAGCGCGACGCCTCGGTGTCGAATGTTGCGCTGGCTGCCAAGGTCAATCTCAGCGCCCCGGCCTGCCTGCGCCGCGTCGAGCGGCTCAAGGAAGCGGGGTTCATCAAGGGCATCGTGGCGCTGCTCGACCCGCACGCGCTCGAGGTCGGCATGCTGGTGATGATCGGCGTGGTACTCGACCGCTCCACGCCGGACTCCTTCGCCGACTTCGAGAAAGCCGCACAGAAGGTGTCGGGTTGCCTCGAATGCCATGTGGTCTCGGGCGAGTTCGACTACTTCATGCTCGTGCGCACCCGCGACAACGACAGTTTCAACCGCCTGCACGCGGAGCAACTGCTGTACCTGCCCGGCGTGCGGCAGATCCGGACCTTCATGGTGCTCAAGCAGGTGCTCTCGACCACGCAGCTGCCGATCTGAGCGATCCGAGATTTCCCCGGGCTGGCGTCAGTCTTGTCCCACAAGGGGGCTCGGTAGAATTGCGGTAGTTTTCTCTCGTCTTTCCGCCTTCTTCTTTCCCTAATTCCCGCGAGGTATTTCCCATGGCACTCGTCTCGATGCGCGAACTGCTCGACCATGCAGCCGCCAACGGCTACGGCATTCCGGCCTTCAACGTCAACAACCTCGAACAGGTCCAGGCCGTGATGGAGGCCGCCAAGGAAACCGGCGCTCCCGTCATCCTGCAAGCCAGCGCAGGCGCCCGCAAGTACGCCGGCGAAGCCTTCATCAAGCACCTGATCCAGGCCGCCATCGAGCAGTACCCCGGCATTCCGCTGGTCATGCACCAGGACCATGGCCAGAACCCCGACGTCTGCAAGGGCGCCATCGACCTGGGCTTCAGCTCGGTCATGATGGACGGTTCGCTCGAGGCCGACGGCAAGACCATCGCCAGCTACGACTACAACGTGGACGTCACCAAGAAGGTGTCGGACATGGCTCACCGCCTGGGCGTGACCGTCGAAGGCGAGCTCGGCTGCCTCGGTTCGCTCGAGACCATGAAGGGCGACAAGGAAGACGGCCACGGCACCGACGACACCATGACGCGCGAACAGCTGCTGACCGACCCCGAGCAGGCCGCCGACTTCGTCAAGCGCACCCAAATCGACGCGCTGGCCATTGCCATCGGCACCAGCCACGGCGCCTACAAGTTCACGCGCGAGCCCACCGGCGACATCCTGGCAATCGACCGCATCAAGGAAATCCACCGCCGCATTCCCAACACCCACCTGGTGATGCACGGCTCGTCGAGCGTGCCGCAGGAGCTGCTGGCCATCATTCGCCAGTACGGCGGCAACATGAAGGAAACCTACGGCGTGCCCGTCAAGGAAATCCAGGAAGCCATCAAGCACGGCGTGCGCAAGATCAACATCGACACCGACATCCGCCTGGCCATGACCGGCGCGGTGCGCAAGTTCCTGGCCGAGAACCCCGAGAAGTTCGATGCCCGCGAATGGCTCAAGCCCGCGCGCGAAGCTGCCAAGCTGATCTGCAAGCAGCGCTACATCGAGTTCGGCTGCGAAGGCCAGGGCGCCAAGATCAAGGGCGACACGCTGCAAGTGGTCGCTGCCAAGTACGCCAAGGGTGAACTGGCGCAGGAAGTCGTTTAAAACTTCCCTGCGATTCGAAGGCCACCGTTCGCGGTGGCTTTTTTCTGCGCGCACAATCCGTTTTCCACGTCACTCCGTTTCCCCGAGCACCTGTTCCATGACCACCGTCCACACCTCCTCCATCCAGAGCCTGCCTTTGCTTGCGCGCGGCAAGGTGCGCGACAACTACGCCGTCGGCGAGGACCGCATCCTGATGGTCGCGAGCGACCGGCTCAGCGCCTTCGACGTGATCATGGGCGAGCCGATTCCCGGCAAGGGCGAGATCCTCACGCAGATGGCGCTGTGGTGGTTCGACCGGCTCGGCCAGCTCTGCCCCAACCACCTGACCGGCGATGCGCCCGAGAGTGTGGTCACGGCCGAGGAAGTGCCACAGGTCACGCACCGCTCGATGCTGGTCAAGCGGTTGAAGCCGATCCCGGTCGAGGCGGTGGTGCGCGGCTACCTGGCCGGCAGCGGCTGGAAGGAATACCAGGAGAGCCAGTCGGTCTGCGGCGTGCCGCTGCCCGAGGGCCTCACCAATGCGAGCAAGCTGCCGCTGCCGATCTTCACGCCCGCCGCCAAGGCCGCGGCCGGCGAACATGACGAGAACATCAGCTACGACCGCGTGGTCGAGATCGTCGGCCCCAAGCTGGCGCAGCAGATCCGCGAGACCAGCATCGCCATCTACGAAACCGCGGCGCAGATTGCTTTGACCAAGGGAATGATCATTGCCGACACCAAGTTCGAGTTCGGCCTGGACGAAGCCGGCACGCTGGTGCTGATGGACGAAGTGCTGACGCCCGACAGCTCGCGCTACTGGCCCGTGGAAGGCTATGAGGCCGCGCTGGCCGCCGGCACCAATCCGCCGAGCTACGACAAGCAGTTCGTGCGCGACTGGCTCGAAGCCACCAAGATCAACGGCAAGCCCTGGGACAAGACGCCGCCGGCGCCGCGCCTGCCGGCCGAGGTGATCGAGAAGACCGCTGCGAAATACCGCGAAGCGCTCGAACGCCTGACCGGCTAAGCAAAAAAGCCTCGGCCGCGACCGCGTTCAGCGGCTGCCCGAATTCAGCGTCGCCACGGTCCGCCCGCTGGCATCGAGCAGTGCGAGCCGGCTGGGCCCGGCGAGGCGATAGCTCGCGGTGCTTTGCAGGGCCGAGATGAACTGCGCCTCGTTGGCGCCCCGCACCGGGTCGAGGCAGGCCATGCGCGTCGAGGCCAGCTGGCCGATCTTCAGTGTGATGCCACTGCGGGTGAAGCTGCCCGACACCCGGTTGCAGCCGCCCGAACCGCTGACGCGGCCGCTGCTGCGGTCGAACTGGATCTGTGCGTCGCCGCCCGGCGCGATGGGCTCGTCACCCAGTTGCGCGAGGCGCCACACCGGCCCTTCGATCGGTTCGTCGAGGCTGATGCCGCTCCCGCAGCCGGTCAAGGTGGTCAGCAGCGCGGCCGTCGCAAGGACGGGAAGCGCCAGGTGGCGGGCGAAGGAACGCATGGCCGATCTTTCCTTTTTCAATTTGCAACAAGTTGAATCGGGCGCCATCGTATTCGACGCCGCCCGGCTCGCCAATGCCGGAAAAAAAGCGACTCTCGAGTCGCTTTTTCATTTGATTKCGCACCAAGGTGCGCAACCTGCCGTTCAACTCAGCACAACGCTGCTGAGGCGGCGGCGGTAGGTGGCCACCACCGGATCGTCCGGCGGAATCTGCCCGTCGGCCACCTTCACCTTGGGCGGCTCGATCAGGTCGAGGATCGCAATGTAGGTCTTGCGGGCGAGGTCCTCGCTCCAAGTCTTGTCGCGCATCAGGATGTCGAGCAGCTCGTCCATCGCGTCGGTCCAGCGCTGTTCGGCCATGAGCAGGCGGGCGCGGCCGAAGCGGGCGTCGAAGTCGCGCTTGTTGGTGGCGATCTTCGCATCGAAATCCGCGATGGCGGGTGCTGCGCCTGCAGGTGGCGCTGCAAAATCGATAGCATCCATCCAGCGCTGCAGCGCATCGAAGCGGCGCACCAGCGTGGTCTTGGCAATCACTGGGGCAAAGGCGACCTTGGCGTCGTCGACGCGGCCTTCCTGCAGCAGCAGCTTGATGTAGTCGAAGCGGGCGTCGTCGTTGGCCGGGTCGGTCGCCACCGCATGCTGCAGCTTCTCGAGCGCGCCCATCGTGTCGCCCTCGGCCAGCGCTTCCTGCGCGGCGGCGCCCTCGGAGGCGGCCTCGGCTTCTTCGGGCCCGGGCACATGCTTGTCGAGGAATTCGCGGATCTTGTCGGCCGGAATGGCGCCGACGAAGCCGTCGACCGGCTGGCCGTCCTTGAACATCACGCAGAACGGGATGCTGCGCACGCCGAACATTTCCGACAGCTGCGAGGAAATCTGCGGCACCTTGTCGGCGTCGAGCTTGGCCAGCGTGAAGCGGCCGGCGTACTCCACCTCGAGCTTTTCGAGCACCGGGCCGAGCTGTTTGCACGGTCCGCACCATTCGGCCCAGATGTCGAGCAGCACCGGCGTGGCGACGGAGCCTTCGATCAGTTCGGCCTGGAAATTTTCGAGAGTGATGTCGATCATCGGAACCAACTGAGGGTGAAACGTAAAATTGAAACCATGAACGAAACCATTCAGGTCGGTGTAGTGATGGGCTCGAGCTCCGATTGGGAGACGATGCGCAACGCGGTCGAGATTCTCCAGCAATTCGGAATCGGGCACGAGGCGAAGGTGGTCTCGGCCCACCGGATGCCCGATGCGCTGTTCGCGTACGCCGAAAGCGCCGCCGGGCGCGGGCTCACAGCGATCATCGCGGGCGCGGGCGGTGCGGCCCATCTGCCGGGCATGCTGGCCTCGAAAACCACGGTGCCGGTGCTCGGCGTGCCGGTGGCCAGCCGCCACCTGCAAGGTGTCGATTCCCTCTACAGCATCGTGCAGATGCCCAAGGGCGTGCCGGTGGCCACCTTTGCCATCGGCAATGCCGGCGCGGCCAACGCGGCGCTGTTCGCGGTGGCGATGCTGGCGGTGAACGACCCGGCGCTGCGCGCGCGGCTCGACGCCTTCCGCACGGCCCAGACTGCTGCCGCCGAAGCCATGACGCTGCCGCCGGCCCCCGCCGGCGAGGCCCCTGCGGTTTCCCCTTTCTCGCCGCAAGGCGGAGGTGCCCTGTGACCAAGAACGGCGATCTGCCCATCCTCCCGGGCGCCACGCTCGGCGTGCTCGGCGGCGGCCAGCTCGGCCGCATGTTCGCGCACGCGGCCCAGCGCATGGGCTATTTCACGGCGGTGCTCGACCCCGACGCCGACAGCCCCGCCGGCCGCGTGAGCCATCACCACATCCACACCGACTATGCCGATGTCGACGGCCTGGCCCGCCTCGCCGGCCTGGCCGACGCGGTCACGACCGAGTTCGAGAACGTGCCGGCGCCCTCGCTGGCGCATCTCGCGGTCGCGCGGCCGGTGTCGCCCGACGCGTCCGCCATTGCCATTGCGCAGGACCGCATCGCCGAGAAGGCCCATTTCACGCGCTGCGGCGTGCCTTGCGCCCCCTACGCCGTCATCGAGACGGCAGCTCAGCTCGCAGCCGCCGAAGACCACCTGCTGCCCGGCATCCTGAAAACCGCGCGGCTCGGCTACGACGGCAAGGGCCAGCAACGCGTGAGCACCCGCGTCGAACTGATCGATGCGTGGCAGGCCGCGGGCTGCGTGCCTTGCGTGCTCGAAAAGCTGCTGCCGCTCGAATTCGAATGCTCGGTGATCCTCGCGCGCAGCCGCGACGGGCAGATCGTGCACTTCCCGCCGCAGCGCAACCTGCACCGCGACGGCATCCTCGCCGTGACCGAGGTGCATGCGCAGAACATGCCGAAGACGGTGGCGCAGGGCGCGATCAACTCCGCCAAGAGCATCGCGAACGGCCTCGACTACGTGGGCGTGCTGTGCGTCGAGTTCTTCGCGCTGGCCGACGGCTCGCTGGTGGTCAACGAAATGGCGCCGCGCCCGCACAACAGCGGCCACTACACGATGGAAGCCTGCGACGTGTCGCAGTTCGAGCTGCAGGTGCGCACGCTCGCCGGCCTGCCGCTGGCCGCACCGCGCCAGCACAGCCCCGCGATCATGCTGAACCTGCTGGGCGACCTGTGGTTTGCCGAAGGCAGCGACAAGCCGGTGTCTCCGCGCTGGAGCGAAGTGCTCGCGCTGCCGGGCGTTCACCTGCACCTCTACGGAAAGATCGAGCCACGGCGTGGCCGCAAGATGGGCCACCTGACCCTCACCAGCGCCACGCTCGAGAGCGTGCGCGCCACCGCCTCGCAGGCCGCATCGCTGCTGGGCCTGCCGGCGATTTCCATGTCCGGCCTCGCATGATCCTCGACGGCCAAGCCCCAGGGGCCATTGCCGAGGCCACGCGCGTGCTGCGTGCCGGCGGACTGGTCGCGTTCCCGACCGAAACCGTCTATGGGCTGGGCGCCGACGCGAGCAGCGACGTCGCCGTGGCTGCGATCTTCAAGGCCAAGGGCCGGCCGGCCGACCATCCGCTGATCGTCCACGTCGCGGCCGGCATCAAGGGCACCGAGTCGCTCTCGCGCTTCGCCCAGCCGCTGCCGTTGTTCGCGCAGAGGCTGATCCAGGCTTTCTGGCCCGGCCCGTTGACGCTGATCGTCACGCGTCAGCCCGGCGTGGGCGCCGCGGCGGCCGGCGGGCAGGACACCATCGGCCTGCGCTGCCCATCGCATCCCGTGGCCCAGGCGCTGCTCGAAGCCTGCGCCGAGCAGGGCGTGCCGGGCGTCGCAGGGCCGAGCGCCAACCGCTTCGGCCGTGTCAGCCCGACCACCGCGCAGCATGTGCACGACGAGTTCGGCGATGCGTTGCTGGTCGTCGACGGCGGCGCCTGCGAGGTCGGCATCGAATCGACCATCGTCGACTGCAGCCGGGGCGCACCCGTGCTGCTGCGCCCCGGTGCGATCACCCGCGCGCAAATCGAGGCGGCCGCCGGCGAAAAGCTGCGCGACCGCGAACTGCTCGAAACCCCGGATCCGCGCGCCTCGGGCACCCTCGAAGCGCACTACGCGCCGACTGCCAAGCTGCGGCTGATGGACGCCAAGGCCCTGCAGGCCGGCCTCGACGTGCTGGGCGCCAGCGCCGCGCACATCGCCGTCTGGTCGCGCACGGTGTTGCGCTGCCGCTCGCAGCGCGTGCTGCAGCGGCGCATGCCCGACGACGCCGTGGCCACCGCGCGCCAGCTGTTCGCGGTGCTGCGCGACTTCGACGCGCAGGGCGTCAAGCTGATCTGGGTCGAGACGCCGCCCGACACGCCCGAATGGGAAGGCGTGAAAGACCGTCTCCAACGGGCGTCAGCGGCCTGATCCGGGTGAGTCCTATCCCCCGGCGGCCAGCACGCCCTGGAAGAAGCCTCGGGCCGAAGCCAGGCAGAACGGCGGCGCCAGCGTGCCGTGGTACGCGAGGGTGACGGCCTGTGCCTTGTCGCTCGCGCTTCCCGGGGTGCTCTGCGCCAGCGTGCTCTTGGCCTGCGCAAAGCCGGCGCGTGCTGTCGAGTAGGCGTCGGTCGCGCCCGAATCCTCCAGGTCCACCACCGTCAGCGCCGCAGCCGGCATGCCCTTGGCGCGGAAGTAGCCCGCGGTGGCGCGGGTGCTGACGAAATTCACCGTCGGATCGTTGGCGCCGCCGCACATCAGCACTGGCCGGGCCGGCACCCAGTTGCGCAGGTCGTTGGCGCGCGCCGCCTTGCGGAAGCCGGTCGAGGGGCTGCAATCGAGCGGCGAGGCCGAACTCAGCGAGGCCGCCGTCGCGGGCAGGGCATTGCCGGGACAGGCGTTCGACTGGATGTCGGTGGCGGCCTGCGTCAGGTAGCTCTGGCGGATCAGGTTGTTGGCGCCGTAGAAGATCGACAGTTCGGGGCTCACCGGGCCCGGCGTTGCGCCGGCCGGGAACAGCGCGAGCTGCGGCAGTCTGCCGGTGGTGAAGAGGGTGCTGAGGGGCGTCAGGCTCGGCAGCAGCGTGTCGATGCCGGTGGCGTACTGCGCCTCGTAGATATCGCTGGTGGCGTTGTAGACGTTGCCGAACTGCTGCTGCCAACTGGTCGAGAGCAGCGGCACGAAGAGCGTGCTGCCCAGCGCCGGCCAGCCCTGGAAGGTGTAGTCGGTCAGCAGGCTGATCGCCGAAGGCGCCGAGAGCGGCGCCGAGGCCGTCACAGCCTTGCCCGTGGCCTGCATCTCGCGGTGCGCGGCCATCGCCACGTAGCCGCCCTGCGAGTAGCCGGTAATGAGCAGCGAGCCGGCGTCGTTCGCGTCGACGTTCGAGAAGGTCTTGCGCGCCGCGGTCAGCGCATCGACCATGTCCTTGCCCTGCTGCTCGCCGTTGAGGTACGGGTGATAGGCCAGCGTCGACTTGTCGTAGCCCGCGTAGTTGGGCGCCACCACGATGTAACCCTGCGCCACGAACATGGCGGCGATCGTGAGGCCTTCGCCGGCGGCCGGCTGGGTGGTGTCGGTCCACTTGGCGAGGTTGTAGTTGCGTGCGGCGGTGGTGCCATGCGCATACAGCACCACCGGCCGTGGACCGTTGCAGGCTACGTCGGCGCCCGACGGCACCATGACTGCGGCGGTCGCGTTGGTGGCTTCGTTCTTCGCGCCGACGGTGCGGTATTCGAGGTAGCGCAGGTCGACCCCGCACTTGGGCGTGCCGGTCACCTGCATCAGCGCCTTGCCCTGGTCGCTGGCCTGGAGGCTGATCCTGAACTGGTCGGCCGACAGCTTCGCCGTCTGCTCGGGCGGGTTGGTGACGACCGAACCGCGGCCGGTGTCGCCTGCAGGCGGCGGAAAGCCGACGCTGATGCCACCGCCCCCTCCGCCGCCGCCGCAGGCAGCGAGCAGCAGTGTGACGCCTGCGAGTGCCGCAACCTTGTGCAGCGGAGTGGATGGTTGTCGTTGCGGCTTTTTCACGGCGTGTCTCCTGCGTGTTTGTCGAATCGAACGGGCGTCCGATTCTGTGCAGCGCCGCGGCCGCGCGCAAGCGGCTTGCACCTACAGAAGTTTTCAGTACTCGGCCATCGGCGCGGCCGCTGGCCGTCAGTTGTCCTGCGAGGCCCAGTCGACCAGTGCGTCGAAGGCGGCGCGTGCAGCCCCGGCGTTCTCGCTGTTGGCAATGGCCACCAGCACATAGCGCCGGCCGCTCGCGCCGTGCACATAGCCGGCCACGCCGGAAGCGTCGCGCAAGGTGCCGGTCTTCAGGTGGGCCGCACCGCCCGAGCGGAGTGCGCGCTTCTTCAGCGTGCCGTCCACGCCCGAGGCGGGCAGCGAGGACATCAGCTCCGGCATCACCGGCGAGCGCCACGCCACCTGCAGCATCTTGCCGAGCGCGGCGGCGCTGATGCGCTCGTCGCGCGACAGGCCCGAGCCGTTCTCGAACACGGGCGGCGCCTCGCCGGTGCCGATGCGGTCGCGCCACCACTGGCCCAGCGCGCTGCGCGAGGCCTCGAAAGTGCCGCGGTTCTTCTGCGTGAGACCGATCGTCAGGAAGACCTGCTGGGCCATCACGTTGTTGCTGTACTTGTTGATGTCGCGGATCACCTCGGCCAGCGGCGGCGAGCCGAACTCGAAGGCCGGCTTGAGCCCCGCCGGTACGCGGCCCTCGCGCATCTGGCCGCCGACGCGGCCGCCCATCTCGGCCCACATGCCGCCGAGTGCGCGCAGGCTGTAGGTGCGCGGGTCGCCGTAGGCCACGGCCCAGCTCTTCTCGCCGCAGGCGGCCGGGAAGCCGCCGTTGAAGCGGATGCGGTTGACGTCGCTGAAGTCGGTCTTGAGCGCAGTGCGCCAGTCGCCGCATTCGCCGGGCGCGAGTGCCACCGTGGGCGGCATCGCCACGCTCGCGAGCGGCGGCTCGTAGCTCACCCGCGCGATCTGGCCGTTGCGGTCGGGCGCGAAGGTCATGTTGACCGACTTGAAGTTGATCAAGAGCGCGTCGGGCGATGCGTTGTAGGGCCGCAGCGGCTCGCCGTCGAAGGCGCTCGGGTCGTTCTCGACCGTGTTCTCGAAAGCGCTGCGGTCGATCACGATGTCGCCGCTCACGGTGGTGATGCCGAGCCCCTGCACATGGCGCAGCAGCAGCCAGACGCGCTCGAGCACCAGCTTCGGATCGCCCTGGCCCTTGATGTAGAGGTTGCCGTTGAGCACGCCGTTCTGCACCGGGCCGTCGACGTACACCGGCGTGTTCCAGCTGTAGGCCGGGCCGAGCAGGTCGAGCGCCGCGTAGGTGGTCACCAGCTTCATGATCGATGCCGGATTCACCGGCACCTGCGAGCGCCAGGCCAGGCGCGGCGGGCGCACGCCGTCGGCATCGGCCACCAGCATCGCTACCGCATCGCGCGGCACCTTGGCGCGCGCCAGTGCGGCATCGACTTCGGGCGGGAGGGCCTGCTGGGCGAAGGCGCTGGCCGAGGCCAGCGTGGCGAGGGAGAAGAACGAGAAGAGGGGCCGGATCAGGCGGGCGGCAAAAGGCATCCGCCGATTATCCCGGCGCTTCCCGGCGCTATGCGGCGGTGAAGACGTGCAGCTTCGCGTGATAAAGCAGCATCACCGTCTTGGCGTCGACGATGCGGCCGTCGGCCACCATCGCGAGCGCCTCGTCGATGGCGAGCTCCAGCACCTCGATGTCCTCGCCCTCCTCGGCCAGCCCGCCGCCGCTGCCGATGCGCATCGAAGGCTCGTAGGGCGCGATGAAGAAGTGCAGCCTCTCGGTCACCGAGCCCGGGCTCATGAAACTTTCGAAAATCTTCTGTACCGTGCCCAGCCGGTAGCCCAGCTCTTCCTCCACCTCGGCGCGGATGCGTTCCTCGGGCGCCGCGTTGTCGAGCAGGCCCGCGGCGGCCTCGATCAGCAGGTCGTCGTGGCCGTTGGCGAAGACCGGGTAGCGGAACTGCCGCGTCAGCAGCACCGTGCGCTGCGCAAGGTTGTAGGGCAGCAGGGTGGCGCCGTTGCCGCGGTCGTAGGTCTCGCGGTCCATGCGCTGCCACCGGCCGTCGTTGCGCAGCCAGTCGAAGCGGGTGGTCTTGAGCACGTACCAGTTGTCGGAGAGGAGGGTGACTTCGTGCACCCGGACGCGGTCATGAATGGTCATGGGCGGCGAGCATAGGTGCAAATTCGTGCAATATCAAGAATACCCAAGAAAATTCGTGCAGAAAGCGTGCAGGCCTTCTACCATCGGCCGATGCTCACCCGCCAGCGCAAGCAACACATCCTCTCGGTCCTGCAGCGCGACGGCAACGTCGTCGCCAAGTCGCTCAGCGAAGAGCTCGCGCTCTCCGAAGACACCATCCGCCGCGACCTGCGCGAACTGGCGGCCGAGGGCCTGCTGCAGCGCGTGCACGGCGGTGCGCTGCCCGTCGCGCAGGCCGACACCGATTTCGCCAGCCGCCAGCAGCTCGCGCCGGACGAGAAGGTGGCCATCGGCCGCGCCGCCGCGCGCCTGGTGAAGCCGGGGCAGGTGGTGTTCATCGACGGCGGCACCACGGCCGTGCAGCTCGCGCGCCATCTGCCGCGCAACCTGCAGGCCACGGTGGTGACGCACAGCCCCTCGGTCGCGATCGAGCTGGTGTCGCACACGCAGCTAGAGGTGGTGCTGATCGGCGGGCGCCTCTTCAAGCACTCGCTGGTGGCGGTGGGCGCCGCCGCCATGGGCGCCATCGCGCGCATCCATGCCGACACCTATTTCATGGGCGTCACCGGCGTCCATGCCGAGGCCGGGCTGACCACCGGCGACATCGAGGAGGCCGAGATCAAGCGCGCGCTGATGGCGTCGGCGGCCGAGACGGTCGTGCTGGCCTCGGCGGAGAAGCTCGGTGCGGCATCGGCCTGGGTGATCAACCCGGTCACCGCGGCGACGAGCCTGCTGGTGTCGCCCGATGCGCCGTCGAAGGCGCTGGCGCCCCTGCGCAAGGCGGGGCTGACCATCCTGCGCAGCGACTGATTGCCCGACTGGCTGACGGGCTCGCGAGGCGCCTCGATAATCGGGGGATGCCCATTGCGTCCCGCTCCCATGTCTAAGCTGCTGGCGTTCGACACCAGCACCGAACACCTGTCGGTGGCGGTGCGCAATGGCGACCGGCTGTTGGCGCACAACGGTGCAGGTGGCGCGCAGGCGTCGACCACCCTGCTCCCGCTGATCCAGCAACTGCTGGCCGAGGCCGGGCTCGCGCTCTCCGATCTCGACGCCATTGCCTTCGGCCGCGGCCCGGGGTCCTTCACCGGCCTGCGCACGGCGTGCTCGGTGGCGCAGGGCCTGGCTTTCGGCGCCAACGTGCCGTTGTTGCCGGTCGATACGCTGCTTGCCGTGGCCGAGGAAGCGCGCCATGCCTTCGGCGCCCGCCAGGTGGTCGCCGTGCTCGACGCGCGCATGGACCAGCTCTACGCCGCGCGCTACGACTTCGATGCCGCCGGCCCGCTCGGCGGCGGCGACGAGCCGCTGTTGCTGTCGCCCGAGGCGCTCGAAGTGCCCGTCGGCTGGTCGCTCGCCGGCAATGCCTTCGCCGCCTACGGCCCGCGCCTCGCGCCGGCCACCGCCCGCCACGAGGCGCTGCCGACCGCCACCGCGATGCTGCGGCTCGCGCCCGAATTGCTCGCGGCCGGGCGCACCGTGCCGGCGGCACAGGCCTGGCCGCTCTATGTTCGCGATAAAGTGGCGCAAACCACCGAAGAGCGCGCCGCCATCAAGGCGGCCGCTGCGGTTGCCGTTGTTCCACCTGCCACAGCATGAGTGCCGTCCTCCAGCCCGTCGAAGCCCGCCTCGAACCGCTCACCGTCGAGCGGATCGATGCCGTCTGCGCGGTCGAGGAGACGGCCTACACCCATCCGTGGACGCGCGCCAATTTCACCGATTCCATGGCCGTCGGCTACCACTGCCAATGCCTGCTGGCACCGGGGGCGGCGCCAGGCGTGACGTCGCCGGTCACCAGCCTGGGCGAAACGCTGATCGGCTATTTCGTCGCCATGAAGGGCGTCGATGAAGTGCACCTGTTGAACTTCACCGTGGCGCCGGCCTTTCAGCGCCAGGGATGGGCGCCGCTGATGCTCGAGGCGCTGACCGGCTGGTCGCGCGGCGAAGGCGCGCTGTGGCTCTGGCTCGAAGTGCGCCAGAGCAACCGGCGCGCGCTCGACGTCTATGCGCGCCAGGGTTTTCGCAGCGTCGGCGTGCGCAAGGGCTACTACCCGGCGTTCGAGGGCAAGCGCGAGGATGCCGTGGTCATGAGTCTTCGTTTGAATGAAACAGGCTCCGCCTGGGGAGCCCTGAGATGAGCGCCGTGCAGACATTGCAGCTCGATGCACGCCAGCGCGCGATGCTCGACGAGATGGGGGTCAAGGTCTGGTGGCCGATGCCTGAAGTGGTCGAGGCGGCACCTGTTGCTGCAGAAGCGATAGCGGTGGCCCCTGAGCCAGAGCCGGTCAGCGAGCGCTACGTTGCGCAAGCGCCGGTGGCTGCGCCARCCCCTGGCCCGGTCGCAAGACCCGTGGCAGCGCCCACGCCGGTCGCGCGGCCGGCCGCAGCAGTGCCAGCGGTGCACGGCGCTGCCGTGCTGGTCGAAGCGCCCTGCCGCCTTTATGGCGACGCGGCCGAGGCTTCGGCATCGCCGCAAGGCGGCTGGCTGGTGGTGGCCGACATGCCGCCCGAGGCCGACGGCCGCCACGGGGAGCCTTTCTCGGGCGATGCCGGCCGCCTGCTCGACAACATGCTGCGCGCGCTGAAGCTGCACGACGGCAAGACGCCTGTGCACCTGATGCGCACCCACCGTGGCGTGGCCGCGGGCCAACCCGGCAGCCCCCGCCCGATGGCGGAAGCCTTCGAAGAACACGCCGCCGCGCTGGCGCCGACCCTCGTGCTGGCAATGGGCCCGTTGGCCGCCCAAAGCCTGATGCAGAGCGGCGATCCGCTCGGCAAGCTGCGCGGCCGCGCGGTGCCGCTGGCGTCGGTCAACGGCGTGCCGGTAGTGGCAACCTACCACCCGGCGTATCTGCTGCGGAACCCCGCCGACAAGGCCCGCGCCTGGGCCGACCTGTGCCTCGCCGCCGACCAGCAAACGCCGTCGAAATAGGACCCGGTGGCGGGGTCCTTAAAATCGACTCCCATGACTTTCCTCGACAAGCTGGCCGCCGCACAGCAAAAAAACGGTTCGTTGCTCTGCGTGGGGCTCGATCCCGAGCCAGCCAGATTCCCCGGGGGATTCAAGGACGACGCCACCCGCATCTATGACTTCTGCGCGCGCATCGTCGACGCGACGGCCGACCTGGTCATTGCCTTCAAGCCGCAAATCGCCTATTTCGCTGCGCACCGCGCCGAAGCCCAGCTCGAGAAACTGATGGAGCACATGCGCCGCAACGCGCCCCACGTGCCCGTGATCCTCGACGCCAAGCGCGGCGACATCGGCTCGACCGCCGAGCAGTACGCCCTCGAAGCCTTCGAGCGCTACGGCGCCGATGCGGTGACGCTGTCGCCCTTCATGGGTTTCGACTCGGTCGCGCCCTACCTCAAGCACGAAGGCAAGGGCGCCTTCCTGCTGTGCCGCACCAGCAACCCCGGCGGTTCCGACCTGCAGGGCCAGCGCCTGGCGGACATCGAAGGCCAGCCGTTCCTCTACGAACACGTCGCCAGGCTGGCGCAGGGGCCGTGGAACCTGAACGGCCAGCTCGGCCTGGTGGTGGGCGCGACCTACCCCGCCGAGATCGAGCGAGTGCGCGAACTTGCGCCGACGGTGCCTCTGCTGATTCCGGGCGTCGGTGCCCAGGGCGGCGATGCGGTCGCCACCGTGCGCGCCGGCTGGCGCGCCGATGCGCCGATCATCGTGAACTCGTCGCGCGCCATCATCTACGCGTCGTCGGGTGAAGACTTCGCCGATGCGGCCAAGAACGCCGCACGCGCGACGCGCGACGCGCTCGAAGCCGCAAAGTAAGGCTCGCCCCCAGGCTGCGCGCACTTCGTGTCGCTTCGCCAACCCCCTACCGGGGGCAACACCAGAGGCCCGGCAAAGCCGGTTCCTCGGTGTTTCTGGGCTGGGCGGCTGTCTGGCCTCAGGCCCGACGGAGGCGGGTGAAGAGTTCGAACTCCCAATTGCGCATGCCCAGGAGCAGCGTATAGCCCTCGCGGTCCTTGGCCGACAGCTTCTGGTCGGTCTGGTGCTGCTGCGCAAAGTCCTGCGCCACGCGCTGCAGCCGCTCCAGGAAGGCCGGCGCCAGCGAGCGGCTGATCGAGCCGTGCACCAGCAGCAGCCCCTCGGCCGGGCCGTCGAAGCCGCCGCGGTAGTAGTCGAGCACCACGTTCTCGCGGAAGAACTCCATCACCGGGCCGTGCGGGCGCCAGCGGAAGGTCTTGGCGAGCTTCAGGCGATACCGGTTGAGCGGCCGCAACTCGATGATGCCGATGCGGTCCAGCTGCGCCAGGCAGCCGATGCACTCGGCCTCGCTGATCCGGTAGGCGGCCACGATCTGCTCCAGCGTCCACTGGCTCAGCACGCTGATCGCCACCAGCAGCAGTTTCTTGTCCTTGACCACTGCCTTTTCCTGCTCGTGCGTCAGCTCCTTGAGCAACGGCTGGGCGTCGGCCACGCGCCGGGCGAGTTCGGCAAAGTCGATTTTCAGGGCGCGGCAGATGGCATCGACGCGCGACAGCGGCATGTCGCTCTTGGCCAGCATCCGCTTGACGCTGGATTCGGCCATGTCGAGCGACCGGGCCAGGTCGGCGTAGGTCATGCGGGCGCTTTTGAGTTCGTTCTTGAGGGCGAGTACGAGGTCGACGGTGGTGCTCATGAAGGGCGTACGAAGGCGTTGGGGTATTAAATGAAGATACCGGAGGGTGTGAATTAGTACCTCGTATCGATTCTCGATGCCTGCAGAGAGGCTGGCAACTAAATTCCGCGACTCGTTACCCAATCCACCGAGGACCGCCATGCTTCTGCCCTCTCTCAGCCGCCGCGAACGCGGATTGCTTTTCACCCTGGCGCTGCTGACGCTGATCGCCTTCTTCGGCCCCGCGCTGCCGGCCGCCGACGTGGCGATCGCTTCGGTCTTCGCCGACGACCGCGGCTGGCACGGCCTGCCGAACGCGATGGACGTGCTGAGCAACCTGCCGTTCCTGGTGATCGGCCTCCTCGGGCTGTACCGCCTCAACCGGATCGACCGCTCGCACCAGGAGGCGCTGGCCGAATTCCCGCTCGCGCCGCCCGCCAGCGACCCGCCGGACAACACCCTGGACTGCGCCTGGCTGTTCTTTGCCGGCCTGGTCGCCACCGCCGCGGGCTCGGCCTTCTATCACCTGATGCCCGACGCCCCACGGCTCGCTGCGGACCGCGCCGGCATGGCGGTGGCTTTTGCGGGGCTGATCGGCGTCGCGGTCTGCGAGCGGGTGAGCCAGCGCGCCGGCTGGCCRGCGGCCTGGTTCCTGCTGACGGCCGGTCTGCTGGCGGCAGAGGTCTGCCAGGAGTCCGGCAACGTCATGCCCTGGGTGCTGGTGCAGTTCGGCGGCATGGCGCTGGTGCTCACGCTGGCCCTGGCCACGCCGATGCGCGGCGCCGTCGGCCTCAAGCTCGGCTGGGTGATCTTTTTCTACGCCTTGGCCAAGGCCTTCGAGCTGGCCGACCACCAGATCTACGAGGCGACGCGGCACCTGGTTTCCGGCCACACCCTGAAGCACCTCACGGCGGCGCTGGCGGGCCTGCCTGTCCTGCTGGCGCTCGGAAAGCTCGAGAAGGGCTGGCAACAGACCCTGCTGCGGCACAATCCCGACGCAGCCGCCCTGACGGCCTGAGGAGAATTCTTCGAATGACAACCCCCGCCGCTGCTGCCGCCCCCGTGGCCCATCACGAAGCGAACGCCCACGCCAACCAGTTCGCCTTGCTCAAGCAGCGGCGCTTCGCGCCCTTCTTCTGGACGCAGTTCGCGGGTGCGGCGAACGACAACCTCTTCAAGTTCGCCTTCACCGTCATGGTGACCTACCAGCTCCAGCTGAGCTGGATGCCGCCGGCCATGGCGGGCCTGGCGATCGGTGCGCTGTTCATCCTGCCCTTCCTGCTGTTCTCGGCCACGGCCGGGCAGCTCACCGACAAGTTCGACAAGACGAAGATGATCCGCTTCGTCAAGAACCTCGAGATCGCGATCATGCTGCTCGCGGCCTGGGGCTTCGTGCGGGCCGATGCGGTGGTGCTGCTGGGCTGCGTGTTCCTCATGGGCCTGCATTCCACGCTGTTCGGCCCGGTCAAGTTCGCCTACCTGCCGCAGGTGCTCGACGCGCGCGAACTCACGGGCGGCAACGGCATGGTCGAGATGGGCACCTTCGTCGCGATCCTGCTGGGACAGGTGGCGGGCGGGCTGCTGGTGGCGGTGCCGCAGATCGGCCACATGAGCGTGGCCGCGGCCTGCGTGCTGCTCGCGCTGGTCGGCCGCGGCGTGGCGCAGGCCATTCCGCAGGCGCCGGCCACCGACCCCGGGCTGGTGATCAACTGGAACCCCTTCAGCGAAACCTGGCGCAACCTGAAGCTCGCGCACGGCAACGTGGTGGTGTTCCGCTCGCTGCTGGGCATTTCGTGGATGTGGTTCTTCGGCGCGGTGTTCCTGAGCCAGTTCCCGAGCTTCGCGAAGGAAGTGCTGCACGGCGACGAGCAGGTGGCGTCGCTGCTGCTGGTGGTGTTCTCGATCGGCATCGGCGTCGGTTCGCTGCTGTGCGAAACGCTGAGCCGCCGGCAGGTGGAAATCGGCCTCGTGCCGCTGGGCGCGATCGGCATGAGCGTGTTCGCGATCGACCTGTACTTTGCCTCGCGCTCCCTTCCGCCGGCGGCCGGAATGGGCCTCGGCGCCTTCGTGCACCAGGCCGCCCACTGGCGCGTGATGGCCGACCTGGCGCTGCTCTCGCTGTTTGCGGGGCTCTACAGCGTGCCGATGTACGCACTGATCCAGCTGCGCAGCCAGCCCACGCACCGCGCGCGGATCATCGCGGCCAACAACATCCTCAATGCGCTGTTCATGATCGGCAGTTCGGTCATCGCCGGCGCGTTGCTCGGCGCGGGCTTCACCATTCCGCAGATCTTCCTGTTCACCGGCATCGCCAACGCGGTGGTGGCGTTCTACATCTTCATGCTGGTGCCCGAGTACATGCTGCGCTTCGTGGCCTGGGTGCTGTCGCGCTTCGTCTACCGCTTCGACATCAAGGGCGACGAGCACATCCCGACCGAAGGCGCGGCCGTGCTGGTGTGCAACCACGTGAGCTTCATCGACGCGGTGCTGCTGATGGCCGCGAGCCCGCGGCCGATCCGCTTCATCATGGACCATCGCATCTTCAAGGTACCGGTGCTCGGCTGGCTGTTCAAGCTGGCCAAGGCGATCCCGATCGCCCCGCAGAAGGAAGACCCGGCGGCCTACGAGGCGGCCTTTGCCAAGGCGCTGGCCGTGCTGCGCGAGGGCGACCTGCTTGCGATCTTCCCCGAAGGCGCGATCACGCGCGACGGCAACCTGCAGCCCTTCAAGGGCGGCGTGATGAAGATCGTCGAGAGCGCGCGCGCCGAAGGCATCGAGCCGCCGGTGATCCCGATGGCGCTGACCAATCTCTGGGGCTCGTACTTCAGCCGCATCGAGCTGCGCGGCGGCGAGCAGGTCGCCATGGCCAAGCCCTTCCGTCGCGGCTTCTTCAGCCGCGTGGGGCTCAACGTCGGCCAGGCCGTGTCGCCGGTCGAGGTGCGGCCCGAGGCGCTGCAGCAGCGCGTGAGCGGATTGCTGGTCGCCTGAAAAAGTATCTCCTCGGGATACTGGCAGAGGCTCAAGCCGGAACTGGTAGAAGAATTTGAGCCTCGCGGTGCGGGGGCGAACCATCATTCGCTCACCTTCACTACGCCGCGAGGCATTCATGCAGCCCTTCTCATCCACCACCGTTTCGATCCAGCGCGACACGCGGGCCTGGCAGTTCCAGGCCTGGGCTTCCTTCGCGATCGCCGTCTTCCTCTGCGCCACCGGCTTGAGCTGGCTGCCGGGCGAGGCGCTGGACCGGGCGTTCATGGTGATGGGCTATGTGTTCTGCCTGAGCACTGCCTTCATGCTGGCCAAGTTCGTGCGCGACAGCCAGCAGGCGGATGCGAGCGGCGCCGCCAGCCGCGACGTGCCGATGTGGCGCCTCGTCGTCTGGGGCAGCTTCTTCACCGCGATGGGCCTGACCGGCTGGGGCCTGGTCGGCATGGAGATCAACGATGCCTACAAGGCCTTCCTGGGCGTGAGCTGGCTGTTCCTGATCAGTTCGGCCTTCACGCTGGCCAAGACGCTGCGCGACCGCCACGAAGCCGACCTGATCGAAGCGCGACTGCAAGGCCGCCGCGCCGCCCGCCAGGAAGCCGCTGCTTCCGCCTCGGCCGAATGAGCGCCGTTTTCTCCTCCACCGTCAACGAACGAAAGACCGTCATGAAAAAGTCCATTGCCGCCCTTCTGGTCGCTGCCGGCACCGCGTTCGCAGGTGTTGCGGTTCCCCTTCATGCCCAGGCCCAGAGCGAGGCCTCGGCTGCCCTCTCCTTGCTGCCCGTGGCCTCGGTGGTCGGTGCTGCATCGGTCGTCGGCGCTTCCGCCACGGCCGTGGTTGCCGTGCCGGCGGCGCTTTCGGTGGGCGGCTCGATGCTCACCGTGGTTGCCGTCGAGGCGTCGGCCGACGGCACTGTCTATGTGCTGGAGCGCGCTTCGGACAGCGCACGCGCCAGCGTCAAGGTGATGGGGCGCGCCGCCAACGGCGTGTCCGCGGCGGTCGGCACGAGCGTCGTGGTCAGCGTGATCGGCAGCGGTGTCGTGCTGTCGGCCGCGGGCGAGGTGCTGGCCTTCGTGCCCAACGCCATCGGCCGTGCGCTGTTGCACAACGAGAGGCTGTCATGAAGCGCGCGCTTCCCGCGCTTCTTCTGGCACTCGCGGTGGTGCTGCCGCTGCAGGCGCAAGCTGGACGCTCCTGCGAACAGGTCAAGCCGACGCCTGCGCTCATCGTCAAGGGCATGCAACTGGCCGAGCGCACGTCGCAGCAGCTCGATGCGAGCGGCGCCCGCGTCGTGCTGCTGGCGCGCGCCGGCCAGGACCTGAGCAAGTACGGGCTGCGCTATTCGCACCTCGGCATCGCCTACAAGACCGACGAAGGCCCGTGGCGCGTGGTGCACAAGCTCAACCAGTGCGGCACCGCGGTGGCCGCGGTCTACCGCCAGGGGCTCGGCGAATTCTTCCTCGACGACCTGTGGCGCTATGAAGCCGCCTGGGTGGTGCCGACGCCGCAGGTGCAGGCGCAACTGCTGGCCGCGCTCCACGAGCCGCCTTCGCGCATCGTGCGGCTGAACGTCGCGCCCTACAGCATCGTGAGCTATGTCTGGGGCCAGAAGTACCAGCAGTCGAACCAGTGGGCGGTCGAAACGCTGGCCGCGGCCATGGAGCCCGCCACCGTCGGCAACCGCGCGCAGGCGCAGGCCTGGATGCAGTTCAAGGGCTACGAGCCAACCACGCTCAAGCTCGGCCCGCTCACCCGCCTGGGCGGCCGCGTGGGCTCGGCCAACGTGGCCTTCGACGACCATCCGAACGAGAAGCGGTTTTCGGACCGCATCGAGACGGTGACGGTCGATTCGGTGTTCGCGTGGATGCCGCGTGCGGGGCTGGGTGCGGCGCCGGTGGCGTTCAAGCTGCAATAAGAAATCTCACGAAAGAATCCAATGAGCAAGTCATTGCGTCTGTCCGAAAAGTGGTTCCGCCGCGGCCTCTGGCTCGTGGCGCTGGTGTTCGCGAGCTTCCTGATCGGGCTCGGAAGCACGGTCGTGAGCGATCTGCCGCAGGTCGAGCGGGTCCGCGAGATCGACGACTTCATCGACAAGCCCATGGCCGAGCCCCTGCGCAACACCATCAAGGCTTCGGAAGCCACCGAGCAGCAGGCCGCGCGCGATCTCGACCAGATCCGCCTGCAGCTCAGCGCCGCACAACAGGCCAGCGCCAACGCACGCGAGACCTTCGGCAACTGGATCGCCACCCGCCGCGCCACCGCGCAGCCCGACCAGGACACGGAACTGATCGCGCGCACCAAGGCGCTCGATGCGTTCAAGCAGAAGGAAGACGAAGTCCAGCGCCAGGCCAATGCGCAGCGCCAGATCATGCTCGACGCGCGCCAGGCCGAGCAGCACGCGCGCAAGGCGCTGTCGCTGCTGGAACGCGATGCGCAGGTGTTGCTCGACGCCGAATACCGCCGCATCGAGTTGCGCGTGTTCGCCTACCGCCTCGCGCTCACGCTGCCGCTCCTGATCGCGGCCGGCTGGCTGTTCGCGAAGAAGCGCAAGAGCACCTACTGGCCTTTCGTCTGGGGCTTCATCTTCTTCGCGCTGTTCGCCTTCTTCGTCGAGCTGGTGCCCTACCTGCCGAGCTACGGCGGTTACGTGCGCTACGTGGTGGGCATCGTGCTCACCGTGCTCGTGGGGCGCTATGCCATCGTCGCGCTCAACGCCTACCTCGCGCGCCAGAAGCTCGCGGAGCAGCAGCCCGACCAGGTGCGGCGCGAGGAACTGAGCTACGACGTTGCGCTGGCGCGGCTCGGCAAGGGTGTGTGCCCCGGCTGCGAGCGGCCGGTGGACCTGAAGAACGGCGAGATCGATTTCTGCCCGCACTGCGGCATCGGCCTGTTCGACCACTGCGGCCAGTGCGAGACGCGCAAGAGCGCATTCTCGAAGTTCTGCCATGCCTGCGGTACTTCGGCCGCGCCGCGCGTGCCGCTTGCATCTGCGACGAGGTCTGCGGATTCGTTCACATCCGGCGCACCGGTTCAACCGGCCTTGTAGCGGGTCCGCCGCACGACCGTGCTACAACCGCCGCATGCGACAAAAACGTTGTCGCAGGTTTTCAGTTACCAACATTGACGGAGCACAAGCATGAGCATTTTCGGCAGCATCCTTTCCAAGATTTTCCCGTCCGCAAACGCCGCCGCTGCAACGGCTGCTCCGGCACCGGCCGGCGCGCCCGCCGCAGCGGCACCGCCGCCGGCCATCACGGTGGTGGACGTCGAGGCCCTGCTCGACGGCATGCCCGGCGCGAGCAGCCTGAACTGGCGCACCTCCATCGTCGACCTGATGAAGCTCCTGGGCCTCGACAGCAGCCTCGACGCACGCAAGCAACTCGCCGCCGAGCTGAGCTACGGTGCCGACACCAGCGACAGCGCCAAGATGAACATCTGGCTGCATCGCCAGGTCATGACCAAGCTCGCTGCCAATGGCGGCAAGGTTCCTGCGGAACTCCGGGACTGATCGGTTCGTTGTCAACCCAGCGAAAAAGCCCGGCAATGCCGGGCTTTTTCGCTTCAGGTCCAGCCGGCGTCCACCACGAAGTCTTGCGCGGTGCACATCTTCGAGTCGTCGGCGGCGAGGAACAGCGCCATGGCGGCAATGTCCTCGGCCATCACACGGCCCGGCAGGCACTGGGCCGCGTCGATCTCGGCGCCGGATTCGGGCTTGACCCACAGCTTGATCTGCCGCTCGGTCATCACCCAGCCCGGCACGATCGAATTGACGCGGATGTTCTGCTTGCCCAGGTCGCGCGCCAGCGAGCGCGTGAGGCCGCGCGCGGCCGCCTTGCAGGCCTGGTAGACGGGGTAGCCCTTGCCCTTGATCATCCAGCTGATCGAGCCGAAATTGATGATCGAACCGCCGCCCAGCGCGCGCATGTCGTCGGCCACGGCCTGTGCGGCAAAGAACTGGTGCTTGAAGTTGACCGCCACGAGGCGATCGAAATCGTCGCTCGTGACGTCGGCCATCTCGTGGCGTCGGTCGTTCGCCGCGTTGTTCAGCAGCACGCCGATCGGCCCGAAGCGGGCGCGCACCGCATCGATGGTGGCTGCCAGCGCTGCCGTATCGGTCACGTCGCACGGGCTGAACAGCGCGGGCGTGCCGCCCTGCAGCTGGGCGGCGAGCGCCGTGCCGGCGGCCGCGTCGAGGTCGCAGAACCCGACCTTCGCGCCCTGCGCATGGAAGGCCCGCACCAGCGCCTCGCCGATGCCGCTGGCACCGCCCGAGACGAACACGGTACGGCCGGCCAGCGAGGGATAGCGGGCCGAGTAGATGGAGGATGTGGAGGCAGTGGTCATGAGGTGAAGACGACGGCGGTGGAGACAGGGAGCGAGCGTACCGGATGACGAGGCCATGCCACGAACGGGGGCTTCCGCCCGGCGTATGGCTTCCGGCATGTGTGCAGAAAGTCCCCGCTTGGCTACGCTCGCCGGCATGAACACCCTCCATCGTCGCGCCGTCGTCGGACTCGCGCTTTGCTCGTCAGCCGTTGTGGCGCTCCCAGCCCTGGCGCAGGTGCCTGCGCCCGTGCTGCTCTTCAAGGTCGTCTCGCCGCGCGACGACATCGTCGTGGGCATCGAGGCGACCCAACTGGGCGCCGGTGCGACGCCGCCCGTGCAGCGCCTGGGCGCGCTGCTCGCCGAAAAGGGCCAGCTCACGCTCTGGCAGTACGCCTCGCAGAAGGACGCGGGCGGCGCGTTGGTGCAGGCGCCGCTGCGTCAGATCGTGGTCTTCAAGAACGATCTGCTGCGCATAGAGCCCTACACCACGCCGCTCGCGATCAAGCCGCCGGGTGCCGCCAAGTCCTAGACGCCGCGTGCGCGATCGGCCTTGAAGCGGGCGCGGAATTCGGTGAAGGTGCCCGCATCGAGCGCCTCGCGGATTTCGCGCATCAGGTTCAGGTAGTAGTGCAGGTTGTGGATGGTGCACAGCATCGGCCCGAGCATTTCGCCGCAGCGGTCGAGGTGATGCAGGTAGGCCCGGCTGAAGCCCTCGCGCCCGCCGTCGTTCCATGACACGCCCGAGGTGCCCGCGCAGGCATGGCAGGTGCAGCTCGGGTCGACCGGCTGCGGGTCGCTCTTGTGGCGGGCGTTGCGCATCTTCAGGTCGCCGAAGCGGGTGAACATCGTGCCGTTGCGGGCATTGCGCGTGGGCATCACGCAGTCGAACATGTCGACGCCGTCGGCCACGCCCTGCACCAGGTCTTCGGGCGTGCCCACGCCCATCAGGTAGCGCGGCTTGTGGGCCGGCAGCCGGTGCGGCGTGTGGCCCATGATGTGCAGCATCTCTTCCTTGGGCTCGCCCACGCTCACGCCGCCGATGGCATAGCCCGGAAAGTCCATGTCCACCAGCGCGGCCAGCGATTCCTCGCGCAGGTTCTCGAACATGCCGCCCTGCACGATGCCGAACAGCGCGTTCGGGTTCTCCAGCCGCGCGAATTCGCTCCGGCAGCGCTTGGCCCAGCGCAGGCTCAGTTCCATCGAAATGCGCGCCTCGGCCTCGGTCGTGATGTGGCCCTTGGTGTCGTAGGGCGTGCACTCGTCGAACTGCATCACGATGTCGCTGTTGAGGATGGTCTGGATCTGCATCGAGACCTCGGGCGTGAGGAACAGCTTGTCGCCGTTGACGGGCGAGGCGAACTTCACGCCCTCCTCGCTGATCTTGCGCATCGCACCCAGCGACCACACCTGGAAGCCGCCCGAATCGGTGAGGATGGGCTTGTCCCATTTCTCGAAGCCGTGCAGTCCGCCGAAGCTCGCCATCACGTCGAGGCCCGGGCGCATCCACAGGTGGAAGGTGTTGCCCAGGATGATCTGCGCGCCCATCTCCTCGAGGCTGCGCGGCATCACGCCCTTGACGGTGCCGTAGGTGCCCACGGGCATGAAGATCGGCGTCTGCACCTTGCCGTGGTTGAGCGTGAGCGTGCCGCGGCGCGCGTGGCTGGCGGCGTCGGTCTTGAGGAGTTCGAAGTTCAGCATGTCGTTCAGTCCGTTTGTCGTGCGAGCAGCATGGCGTCGCCGTAGCTGAAGAAGCGGTATTGATGGGCGATGGCGTGGGCATACAGCGCCATCACCCGCTCGTAGCCCGCGAAGGCCGAGACCAGCATCATCAGCGTGCTCTTCGGCAAATGGAAGTTGGTCACCAGCACGTCGACGTGCTGGAAGGCGAAGCCCGGGGTGATGAAGATGCGCGTGTCGCCCATGGCCTCGCCGCTCTTCGCCCACGATTCGAGCGTGCGCACGGTGGTCGTGCCGACCGCGACGACGCGGCCGCCGCGTGCCTTGCACTCGGCTATCGCGCGCTGCGTGGCCTCGGGCACTTCGTAGCGCTCGGCGTGCATCGTGTGCTCGGCGATGTTCTCGGTCTTCACCGGCTGGAAGGTGCCGGCACCCACGTGCAGCGTGACGTTGGCGCGCTGCACGCCGCGCGCTTCGAGCTCGGCCAGCAGGCCCTCGTCGAAGTGCAGCGCGGCCGTGGGTGCGGCCACTGCGCCGGGCACGCGCGCGAAAACGGTCTGGTAGCGGCGCTCGTCGTCGGCCGAATCGGTGTGCGTGATGTAGGGCGGCAGCGGCACGTGGCCGCAGCGTGCCATCAGCGCGTAGGGGTCTTCGCCCGCGTCGCTCTCGAAGCCGAAGCGGAACAGCGCACCCTGCTCGTCGGGCCAGCGGCCCAGCAGCGTCGCGCGGAAGCCGCCCACCATCTCGAGCGTGGTGCCCACGGGCGGCTTCTTGCTGACCTTCATGTGCGCGACCACCTCATGGCCCTGCAGCACGCGCTCGACCAGCAGTTCGAGCTTGCCGCCGGTCGGTTTTTCGCCGAACAGGCGGGCCTTGACCACGCGCGTGTCGTTGAACACCAGCAGGTCGCCTGCGCGCAGCAGCGAAGGCAGGCTCCTGAAGATGCGATCGACGGGTGCGTCGCCCGTGCCGTCGAGCAGGCGGGAGGCGGTGCGTTCGGGGGCCGGGTGTTGCGCCACCAGCTCGGGCGGCAGGGCGAAATCGAAATCGGAAAGCGTGAAGGCGCGCATGGTGCTTGAGGGCCGGACAGGCCCGTGCCAAGGAGGCATGGGGAGAAGAGAAAAACGCGGGAAGCGGTCGATTGTCCCATGCCCCGGAATCGCGAGCCCCGCGTGGGGTTGCCGAGGCAGAATCGATGGATGGCCGATTCATCCGTTGCGCGCGTCCCGCTGGCACCTCCCCCTTCCGAAGGCGAGCTCTTCAAGAAGATCCTCGGAAGCGCCTGGCAGGGCCTGCACCCCGACATCCGCCGGCGCTTCGACAAGAATCCTTCGCCGGGCAAGGCGCTGCATTACCTCGGCGCGCTCAGCGAGCTGCGCTGCTCGCGCTTCGGCAAGCTGCTGGGCCACCTGACGCAGCCGCTGATCCAGGGGGCGCTGATTCCCTACAGCGATGCCAACTTCCCGGTGGAGATCCAGGTCTACGCCAGGCCGCAGGACCCGGCCATCTACAAGCAGCGCATCTACCGCCTGCATGGCCGCAAGCCGATCCAGTTCACCAGCTTCATGCGCGAGAGCGAGCGCGGCGAGGTGCTGGAATACGTGGGCATGGGCCTCGGCATGAAGCTGGTGCTGAGCGTGGAGAACGGCAGCCTGCATTTCCAGAGTGACGGCTATTTCTGGGACGTGCTCGGCTGGCGCATTCCGCTGCCGGGCCTGCTCACGCCCGGCAAGACTTTTCTCTGGCACCACAACGAGACGCCGGAGCGCTTCAACATCCGCATCGAGATCCGGCACTGGCTGATGGGCACGACCTTCACGCAGGTCGGCGTGTTCGAGGAAGTGGCCGATCCGGGAGCGACTGCATGATCGACACTCACCTGCTGGCCTTGCAGCTCATGGCGGCCCAAGGGCTGCTGGGCGCCTTCGACACGCTCTATCACCATGAGGTGACCGAGGCGCTCGCACAGCGCAACACCGCGCGGCGCGAGCTGGCCATCCATGCGGTGCGTTCGTCGATCTATTGCGCGATGTTCATCGGGCTGTCGTCGTGGGCCTGGCACGGTGCCTGGGCCTGGGTGCTGCTGGCGGTGTTCGGCGTCGAGATCGTGCTCACGCTGTGGGACTTCGTGGTGGAAGACGGCAGCCGCCTGCTGCCGCCCACCGAGCGGATCACGCACACGGTGCTGGCCATCAATGCCGGCGCATTCATTGCGCTGCTGGCGATGAACGCGGTGGACTGGGCGGCGCAGCCGACGGCGCTGGTGTGGCAGCCGCAGGGCTGGCTGGGCGCCTTCCTCGCACTGTGCGGGGTGGGCGTGGGCATCTCGGGGCTGCGCGACGGGTTGGCGGCACGGGCGCTGTTCCGCCGCACGGCACAGGAGCAGGCGCGCGCGGCCGAGGCGCCGGTGCACTTCGGCACCAAGCCGCAGCGCGTGCTGGTGACGGGCGGCACCGGCTTCATCGGACAGATCCTGGTGCGCCATCTGCTGGCCGACGGCCATGTCGTGACGGTCTGGACGCGCGACGCGCGCTCGGCCGCGTGGAACTTCGGCGGCGCGGTGCGCTGCGTGCAGCGGCTCGACCAGATTCCCGAGACCGACCCCTGCGATGTGGTGATCAACCTGGCCGGTGCCCGCATCCTGGGCCGGCGCTGGAGCGGGCGGCGCCAGCGGCAGCTGATGCAAAGCCGCGAAGGGCTCACCGCCGCGCTGGTCGCATGGATCGCCACCCGTCCGCGCAAGCCCTGGCTGCTGCTGTCGGGCTCCGCCGTCGGCTACTACGGGGTGCAGCCTCAGGGTGATGCCACCGAGCTCGCCGAAGACGCACCGCCGCAGGACATCTTCATGTCGAGGCTGTGCCAGGGCTGGGAGCGGGCGGCGCGGGCTGCCACGGCGCACGGCGTGAACGTCGCCTGCACGCGCTTCGGCTTCGTGCTGGGCCATCAGGGTTCGCTGCCGCAACTGCTGCTGCCCATCGCGCTTGGCATGGGCGGACGGCTGGGCAGCGGGCGGCAGTGGCTGTCGTGGGTCCACGTGCACGATGTCGTCCGAGCCATGGCCCATGTGTGGAGCCTGGCCGAGCAAGCGGGCGCTAGCGGCCCCGCGACCGCACAGGCCTACAACTTCACCGCGCCGGGCGCGCTCAGCCAGGAAGAATTCACCCGCGTGGCCGCCAGCGTGATGCACCGTCCCTGCTGGATGCCGACGCCTGCCGCGCCGGTCAAGCTGCTGCTGGGCGAACAGGCCGACCTGCTGCTCGAAGGGCAGCGCGTGGTGCCGGCGCACCTGCTGCAGACCGGATTCCGCTTCGCGTTCCCCGATGCCCGCAGCGCCTTGACGGACCTTTGCCGACCGCGCTAGAAGCCTTGCCCGTGCCAGCCAAGAAAGCACCGTCCCCACCCGCAGCCACCGCAGCAACGCCGGCGCAGCCGCCCGGCGCCGGCCTGAGCCTCGTGCAGCGCGCGCTGCGCAAGCTCGGCCTCTCGCGCGACATCGACTTCGCGCTCTACCTGCCGATGCGCTACGAAGACGAGACGCGCATCGTGCGGCTGGCCGACACGCGCGACGGAGACATGGCGCAGGTCGAAGGCGTGGTGACCGAATCCGAGGTGGTGTTCCGCCCGCGCCGCCAGCTGATTGCGACCATCGACGATGGCAGCGACACCTGCCAGCTGCGCTTCTTCAATTTCTATCCGTCGCAGCACAAGCAGCTCGCGGTCGGCGCGCGGGTGCGCGTGCGGGGCGAGGTGCGCGGCGGTTTCGTGGGGCGGCAGATCATGCATCCCACGGTCAAGGCCGCGGGCACGGCACTGCCCGAGGCGCTCACGCCGGTCTACTCGACCGTGGCAGGCCTTGCACAGCCGGTGCTGCGGCGCGAGGTGCGCTCGGGCCTGGCGCGCGCGGCGCTCGACGAGACGATTCCCGTGCAGATCGGACTGCGCGGCGCGTGGGACCTGCGCAGCTCGCTCACCTTCCTGCACTACCCCACGCCCGACGTGGCGATGGCGACGCTCGAAGACCACAGCCATCCGGCCTGGCAGCGGATCAAGGCCGAGGAACTGCTCGCGCAGCAGCTGTCCCAGCTGCAGGCCCGGCTGGAGCGTGCGGCCCAACGTGCGCCGATGCTGCCTTCGTCGCCCGCGTCCGTGGCGAGTTCGCTGCATGCGCAGCTGCTTGCCGTGCTGCCCTTCGGCCTCACCGGCGCGCAGCAGCGCGTGGGTGAGGAGATCACGCGCGATCTCGGCCGCGAGATCCCGATGCACCGGTTGCTGCAGGGCGACGTGGGTTCGGGCAAGACGGTGGTGGCGGCGCTTGCAGCCGCACGGGCCATCGACGCGGGTTTTCAGTGCGCGCTGATGGCGCCGACCGAAATCCTCGCAGCCCAGCACTTCGGCAAGCTGGTCGGCTGGCTCGATCCGCTGCTTGCCGAACGCGGCCTGCGCGTGGCCTGGCTCACGGGCAGCCAGAAGAAGAAGGAGCGCGACGCGATGTCGGCTGCGGTCGAGAGCGGCGAAGCCGCGCTCGTCATCGGCACCCACGCCGTCATTTCGGAGAAGGTGCGCTTCAAGAACCTGGCGCTCGCGATCATCGACGAGCAGCATCGCTTCGGCGTCGCGCAGCGCCTTGCGTTGCGCGGCAAGGCCGTTGGCCATCTCGAGCCGCATCTGCTGATGATGAGTGCCACGCCGATCCCGCGCACGCTGGCGATGAGCTATTACGCCGACCTCGACGTCTCCACGCTCGACGAACTGCCCCCGGGCCGCACGCCCATCGTCACCAAGCTGGTGGCCGACCACCGGCGCGACGAGGTGATCGATCGCATCCAGGCGCAGGTCGAGCAGGGGCGGCAGGTCTACTGGGTCTGCCCGCTGATCGAAGAGAGCGAAGCGGTCGATCTGCGCAACGCCACCGAGACGCGCGACGAGCTGGCCGATTCGCTGGGCCCGGCCGTCAACGTCGGGCTGCTGCATTCGCGCATGCCCACGGCCGAGAAGCAGGCCGTGATGGCGGCCTTCACGGCCAACGAGATCCAGGTGCTGGTGAGCACCACGGTGATCGAGGTGGGCGTCGATGTGCCGAATGCTTCGCTGATGGTGATCGAGCATGCGGAGCGCTTCGGGCTTTCTCAATTGCACCAGCTGCGAGGCCGCGTCGGCCGCGGCGCCGCAGCCTCGGCT
This sequence comes from Variovorax sp. P4_B10, assembly GCF_056402375.1. NCBI lineage: Bacteria > Pseudomonadati > Pseudomonadota > Betaproteobacteria > Burkholderiales > Comamonadaceae > Variovorax > Variovorax sp. P4_B10. The sequence continues at coordinate 133,198 of NZ_JBFUHN010000003.1, forward strand.
TGCGTGCTGCTCTATGCGCCGGGCGACAGCGGCCGCGTGGGCGAGGCCGCGCGCGCGCGGCTCAAGGCGATGGCCGAAACGGGCGATGGCTTCGAGATCGCGCGGCGCGACCTCGAAATCCGCGGCCCCGGCGAATTCCTCGGCGCCCGCCAGTCGGGCGCGCCGCTGCTGCGCTTCGCCGACCTCACCACCGACACGCTGCTGCTCGACTGGGCGCGCGAACTCGCGCCGGTGATGCTCCAGAAGCACGCCGAGCTGGCCCAGCGCCACATCGACCGCTGGCTCGGCACCAAGGCCGAGTACCTGAAAGCCTGAAGCGCCGCCTCAGGCCGTGGGGCGACGCGTGAGGGCCAGCAGCAGTCCGAAGCCGACCATCATGCTGCCGCTCACCTTGTTGAACCAGCGCATCGCGCGGCTGCCATTCGCCAGCCGGCGCATGCGCGCGCCCAGCAGCGCATAGAGCGCGATCGCGACCAGTTCGAACACCAGGAAGGTCGCGCCGAGCAGCACATAGCTGGAGGCGTAGGCACCGGGCACCACGAACTGCGGGAAGAACGCGGTGAACACCAGGATGGCCTTCGGATTGCCCGCGGCCACGGTGAACTCCTGCCGCGCGAGTGCACGCAGCGAGGGCGGCGCAGCGGTGTCGCGCGATGGCACGTCGGCCTCCGGCGCCGGTGCGCGCAGCAGGCGGATGCCGATCCACACCAGGTAGGCGGCGCCGATGTACTTGATGACATCGAAGGCCAGCTCCGACGCCACCAGCACCGCGCCCATGCCCAGGCCCGCCACGGCAATCATGAGTGCGAAGGCCACGAGGCGGCCGCTGGCCGCGATCACCGCGGGCGAGACGCCGTGCCGGGCACCGTTGGTGACCGACAGCAGGTTGTTGGGGCCGAACGCCATGTTGATGGCAAAGCAGGCCGGAAGAAACAACAGGTAGGTGGACAAGCTCATGGTGACATCCTGCTACGTAGATAACGACGATGACGAAGGTTCGCCATTATCCGCAGCGCCCGCGATGTGTACGACGAAAGCCTGCAGATGCAACAACGCTGCATTAGCGCCACAGTGTTTACGCGGGGTTCTTGTAGTGCGACTTGTTTCCTAGACTGCCCCGCGATGCTTTTCCGCGCGGCTTTCGATGGCTGCGCGACGCCGCATCTTTCTTCAGACTTTTTCGCTACTGGCCCGTGTCTTGCGCGCGTTCGGCAGCGATTCGCGCTCTGAATATTCAAACAACACACTGCACGGAGGAAAGTCGCAATGACTTCGAAGAGGATGAAAAAACTCGCGCTCGCCATGGCGGTGGCTGGCCTGGCAACGCACCAGGCATGGGCCATTCAGACCTATGCGGGAGACCCCGGAATGATCGGTTCGCCGGCCAGCTGGCGCACTGCGGAGTTCATGCGCGACTGGGGCCTGATCGCGATGGGCACCGAATACGCCTACGCGGCGGGTGTCAGCGGCGCGGGAATCAAGATCGGCGAGGTCGATTCGGGCTACGACGCTTCGCACCCCGAGTTCCCGATCTCACGCTATCACGGTGTGCCGGTGGGGGCCATTCCCGGCGCCTACAACGGCACCTACAACGACCGTCACGGCACGCACGTCGGCGGCACCATCGCCGCCAGCCGCGACGGCGGCGGCGCCGCGGAAAACATGCATGGCGTGGCCTTCAATGCGGACCTCTACGTCGCCAACACGGCCAAGACCGACGGCGCCAACTTCGGCCGGCCGACACCCGGTCAGTCGGCCACCATCACGGTCGACGACGTGCACATTGCCAATGCCTACCGGCAGGCGAATGCACAGGGCGTGCGCATCATCAGCACCAGCTGGGGCAGTCCGCCGGCCGGCGAGCAATACAACACCCTCGCACAGCTGCACACAGCCAACGGCTACTACGTCGCCAACAACACCTGGATACAGGGCGCGTTCGACGCCGCGAAGACGGGCACGCTGATGGTGTTCAGCGCGGGCAATGGCGGCTGGCTCAATCCTAGCCCGCGCGCCGCCGCACCGTACTTCGATCCCAAGCTCGAATCCAACTGGCTCGCCGTCTCCGCGCTGAGCGTCCTGGGGCAGACCTTCAATGCCGACGGCTCCATCGACGTTCCCGGCACGCAGCGCTACAACAAGTGCGGCGTGGCGAAGTGGTCTTGCGTCACGGCGCCGGGCGTGGCCATCAACGGCACCGTGCTGGCGGGCGGCTATGCGTCCCTGTCGGGAACGTCGATGGCCGCGCCGCATGCGTCGGGTGCGCTCGCACTGATCATGGAGCGCTTCAGCTACATGACCAACGAGCAAGTGCTCACCGTGCTGAAGACCACCGCGACGCAGAACGCCACGATCATGGATTCGAGCGGGACGGCCACGGTTGCCAACCCCGAGGCGGGCCGGCAGGTCAAGGTGCCCGATGTCGTCAACGGCTGGGGCACGCCCAGTCTCCGGCGCGCGATGAACGGGCCCGGCCAGCTCGTCGGGCCCTTCGCCGTCAACACGCAAGGCCAGAACGACACATGGTCGAACGACATCTCCGATGTCGCCATCAGGGCCCGCAGAGCGGAGGATGCCGACGAAGCCGTTGCCTGGAACACGACCAAGCAGGCCCGGGGCTGGACCGCGGGCCTGCCTGCCGGCGCCAGCGACCCGGACAGGAGCGAATACGCCACCGGCGTGGCCCGCGAGGCAGCGCGCAGCACGCGGGTCTATGAAGGCAGCCTGGAAAAGCTCGGTGCCGGCACGCTGACCTTGAGCGGCCAGAACACCTACACGGGCAGCACCGCCGTCAACGGCGGAACGCTCAGGGCCGGTGCGGCCAATGCCTTCAGCGGCGCCTCGGCCCACAGCGTGGGCACGGGCGGCACGCTCGACCTTGCCGGCTTCAGCCAGAAGCTGCCCTCGCTCGCGAACGGCGGCGTCGTCTCCCTGGCCGGCATCGTGCCGGGGACGACGCTCACCGTCACCGGCGCCTACGTGGGCAACAACGGCACCTTGCGCCTTGGCGTCGCACCCGGCGCCAGCGACCGGCTCGTGCTCGACGGCGCCGGCGCGAGCGCCAGCGGCCGAACCACGCTGCAGGTCGCCAGCCTCGGCAGTCTCGGCGCCCTGACCACCGGCAGCGGCATCGAACTCGTCAGCGCGCTCAACGGTGCCAGGACAACGGCGCAGAGCACCAAGGATGCCTTTGCGCTCGCGGGCGGCCATGTGGATGCGGGCGCCTACGAGTACCGCCTGCATGCGGCCGATGCCAATGGCGCTGGCGAGAACTGGTATCTGCGGTCAGCGGTGCAATTCGCAGGATCGCAACTCCCCGCCTACCGCTCGGAGGTCCCGATGCTCGCCGCGCTGCCCGAGCAACTGCGCCAGGGCAACCTCGCCATGCTGGGCAGCTCGCGTGTGCGCATGGGCGACGACGATGCCAGGGTCGGCCGCAACGATGCGGGCGATGCGCCCGATGGCCCCCGGCGCAGTGCCTGGGGGCGCGTCATCAGCACGAACTTCAACGTCCGCCAGGGCGGCACCGTGAGTCCGAAGAGCGAAGGGCGCGCCACCGGCCTGCAGGCCGGCACCGACCTCTGGGCCGACCGCAACTGGCGCGCCGGCGTCTATGTCGGCCGGCTCGAAGGCGATGTCCGGACCAGCGGCTTCGCGCGCGGCGTGTTCGATATCGTCGTCGGCAGCAACGACCTGCGCAGCGACTACCTCGGCGCGTACGGCACCTTCACGAACGACACCGGGTTCTACGCCGACGCCGTGCTGCAGGGCGGCCGCCACCGCTACACGGCGAGCCCCTTCGACAGCTCGCCATCCGCGTCGGGCAAGGGCCGCAGCACGCTGCTGTCGCTGGAGGCCGGCCAGAGCTTTGCACTGGGCGGCAACTGGCAGATCGAGCCGCAGCTGCAACTGGTGCACCAGCGCCTGAAGCTGGACGACGTGAACATCGTCGGTGCCCGCGTATCCCAGGAGGGCGACAGCGGCTGGACGGTGCGCGCAGGGTTGCGGCTCAAGGGGCAACTGGCCACCGCGGCGGGCCTGCTGCAGCCGTATGCACGGCTGAACGTCTACCGGACTGCGGGGGGCACGGACACGGCGCGCTTCATCGGCCCTGCAGGCTGGACCGACATCGGCACCCGCACCGGCGGCACCAGCACCGAACTCGCTGCCGGCGCCACCTTGGCCATTGGCGAGCGAACCAGCCTGTACGCGGAAGCGGGCAAGCTGTTCGCCTCGGGCGGCAATGCGCGCGTCAAGAGCAACATCAACGGCAGCCTGGGCATGCGCGTGAAGTGGTGAAAGAGCGGCCGGCCGGCCGGGGCAGGGTGGCGTGCATCGACCCCTGACAACACCGGGTCACGGAGGCTTGCGCATAATTGACGCAAGCTATGACTCTCACCGAACTCAAATACATCGTCGCAGTAGCCCGCGAACGGCACTTCGGCAAGGCGGCCGAGGCCTGCTACGTTTCCCAACCGACCCTCTCGGTGGCCATCAAGAAGCTCGAAGACGAGCTCGAAGTCAAGCTCTTCGAGCGCAGTGCCGGCGAAGTGACCGTCACGCCGCTCGGCGAGCAGATCGTGCAGCAGGCGCAAAGCGTGCTCGACCAGGCCGCCAGCATCAAGGAAATCGCCAAGCGCGGCAAGGACCCGCTGGCCGGCCCGCTGAACCTCGGCGTGATCTACACCATCGGCCCCTACCTGCTGCCCGACCTGGTGCGCCAGGTGATCGCGCGCACGCCGCAGATGCCGCTGGTGCTGCAGGAGAACTTCACCGCCAAGCTGCTCGAGATGCTGCGCGCGGGCGAGATCGACTGCGCGATCATGGCCGAGCCCTTTCCCGACACCGGCCTCGCGATGGCGCCGCTCTACGACGAACCCTTCATGGCGGCGCTGCCCACGAAGCACAAGTTCRCCGACCGCGAATCGATCACCTCGGACGAGTTGCAGAACGAAACCATGCTGCTGCTCGGTACGGGCCATTGCTTCCGCGACCACGTGCTCGAGGTGTGCCCCGAGTTCGCGCGCTTTTCCAGCAATGCCGAAGGCATCCGCAAGAGTTTCGAGGGCTCGTCGCTCGAAACCATCAAGCACATGGTGGCCTCGGGCATGGGCGTGACGCTGGTGCCGCGCCTGTCGGTGCCGGCCGAGGCGCTCAAGCCCAAGGTCAAGGGACGCAAGGAGCCCGAGCAGATGGTGCGCTACCTGCCGGTGCGCGATGCGCACGACCGCGACCCGCCCACGCGGCGCGTGGTGCTGGCATGGCGGCGCACCTTCACGCGCTACGAAGCCATCGCCGCGTTGCGCAATGCGATCTATGCCTGCGAGCTGCCGGGCGTCAAACGCCTTTCCTAGCGATTTGCGACGTTGGCCTACGTGCCGGCTGTTTTGAATCGTTGATCGCTGGGATAGAGTGACGCTGTTGCGAACCCGCGCGCCGGCTTCGAGAATTGCGGTGTTCCTCCCAACTTGAAGAAAGACCCTTTCGCCATGGCCAAAGCTCCAAAGAAAACCAAGCCGGCGTCGGCCCCCTCCTCGGGCAAGGTGCCCAAGAAGGGCGGCGCGATCGTCGCGCAGGAGTCCGGCAGCCGCAATGCGCCGATCATCAACATCGGCATCGAGCGCCAGGACCGCGCGACCATCGCCGAAGGCCTGAGCCGCGTGCTGGCCGACACCTACACGCTCTACCTCACGACGCACAACTTCCACTGGAACGTGACGGGTCCGCACTTCAACTCGCTGCATGCGATGTTCATGACCCAGTACACCGAACTCTGGGGCTCGACCGACATACTCGCAGAACGCATTCGCGCCCTCGGCCACTACGCGCCGGGTTCGTATGCCGAGTTCAGCAAGATCGCCACCGTGCCCGACGTGCCGCAGAACCCGCCCAAGGCGATGGAGATGGTGCGCATCCTGGTCAAGGGCCACGAAACGGTGTCGCGCATCGCGCGCGAGTTCATTCCCGTGGCCCAGGAAGCCGGCGACGACCCGACCGCCGACATGCTGACCGCCCGCTGCACGGTGCACGACCAGACCGCCTGGATGCTGCGCTCGCTGCTCGAGGACTGAACTCGTTCGCATCCCCGGGTTCAGGGGGCGAATCGGAGAGCGGCACAATGGCCGCTCTTTTTTTGCCTGTCTTGCCTGCCGCATGCTTGCCCGCCGTTTTGCGCTCTACCTCGACCTGATCCGCTGGAACCGCCCTGCGGGCTGGCTGCTGCTGCTCTGGCCCACGCTGGGCGCGCTCTGGTTCGCGGCCGACGGCTGGCCGGGCTGGCACCTGGTCGTGGTGTTCACGCTCGGCACCTTCCTGATGCGCAGCGCGGGCTGCTGCGTCAACGACGTGGCCGACCGCGATTTCGACCGCCATGTGAAGCGCACCGCCCAGCGGCCGGTGACCAGCGGCGCGATGTCGGTCAAGGAAGCGCTCGCGCTCGGTGCCGTGCTGGCGCTGGCGGCCTTCGGGCTGGTGCTCACCACCAACCGCGTGACGGTGCTCTGGTCGTTCGTGGCGCTGGCCATCACGCTGATCTACCCGTTCGCCAAGCGCTTCGTGTCGATCCCGCAGGCGGTGCTGGGCATCGCCTTCAGCTTCGGCATCCCGATGGCCTTTGCGGCGGTGCAGTCCACCGTGCCGGCGTTCGCCGCCTGGCTGCTTGCCGGCAACCTGTTCTGGGTGCTGGCCTACGACACCGAGTACGCGATGGTCGACCGCGACGACGACCTCAAGATCGGCATGAAGACCTCGGCCATCACCTTCGGCCGCTTCGACGTGGCGGCGGTGATGCTGAGCTACGCGATCTTCCTGGCGGTCTGGACCTGGGCCGGTGCGAGCCGGTCGCTGGGTGTCCTGTTCTTCGCGGGGATCGCCGCGGCCGCGGGACAGGCGGTCTGGCACTGGCGGCTGATCCGCGAGCGCACGCGCGACGGCTGCTTCAAGGCTTTCCGGCTGAACCACTGGCTCGGCTTCGCGGTGTTCGCCGGCATCGTGGCCGGCTACGCCATTCGCTAGACAGGACGCACATGCTCGACCGCCTGACGCAGAAGATCGGCCAGGAAGGCCTGTCCGGATGGCATCTCATCACGCAGGAGATGGTCGACCGGTACGCGGCGCTGTCGGGCGACGGCGAAGGCGAGTGGATCCACCTCGATCCGGAGCGCGCCGCACGCGAGGCGAACTACGGCGGAACGATCGTGCCGGGCTTCTTCCAGGTGTCGCACCTGATCCGGCTGACCGGCGAGGCCATGCGGACGCTGCTGCCCTTCGATACGAACCACGCGTTGAACTATGGATTCGACCGCCTGCGCTTCGTCAGGCCGATGCCGGTCGGCGCGCGTTTCCGGGCGCGTGTGCGCATCCTCGAGGTGACGCCCAAGCCCGGCGACAGCTTTCTGCTGAAGGAAGAGGTGCTGCTCGAGCTCGAGGACGGCACCGTCACGCTGGCGGCCGAGTGGTTGTTCTTCCTCGGGCCGCGCGCACTGGCGGCCTGAAGGTCAGGCGCGGCCGAATTCCTCGCCCAGTTCGGCGGCACGCTTCTGCGCCGCGCGAATGGCGGTCTTGAACTGTGCCTTGACGTCCGCGCCTTCGAGTGAGGTGATCGCCGCGTAGGTGGTGCCACCCTTGGAGGTCACGCGTTCGCGCAGCACCGAGGGCGGCTCGGTCGCGCTGTGCGCCAGCGCCGAGGCGCCGGTGAAGGTGCCGATGGCCAGCCGCTGGGCCTGCTCGGGCGTCAGGCCCATCTCGACGCCGGCTTCGGTCATCGCCTCGATGAAATAGAACACGTAGGCCGGGCCCGAGCCGGACATGGCGGTCACCGCGTCCAGCGCAGGTTCGGCATCGACCCAGAGCAGTTCGCCGGTGGGGGTCAGCAACTGCCCGACCAGCGCCTTGTCGGCCCCGCTGACGCCAGGCCGTGCGAACAGGCCGGTCATGCCCTGGCCGACCAGTGCCGGCGTGTTGGGCATGGCGCGCACCACGCGTTCGCTGCCGAGCCAGCGGGCGATGCTGTCGGAGGGAATGCCGGCCGCCACGCTCAGGTGCAATGCGTTCGAGGCAAAGGCGCGCACGGGCCTGGCGGCTTCCGCGAAGGTCTGGGGCTTGACGGCCCACACCACGACGGCGCAGCGCGACAGGGCCTCGCTGGCTTCGGCCTGGGCCGTGATGCCGAAGGACTGCGCCAGCTTCGTGCGGGCCGCCTCGAAGGGCTCGACCACCTCGAACGCATCGGCCGGGGTGCCTTGCTGGATCAGTCCGCCGATGATGGCGCTCGCCATGTTGCCGCCGCCGATGAAGGCGATGGGCGGCAGCGGCGCGGGGGTGGTGCGGGGCAGGAAGGTCACGGCGATGGTCATGGTCGGTCGATGTATTCGAAGGCGGCGAACTGGGTCACTTGCAGCGGATTGAAATTGTCGTCGCTCACGACCACCAGCATGCGGTTGCCGTTGGGCAGCGGCGGCCCCCAGCACATGCCCTCGGTGTTGTCGAGGCGGGACAGGCCGAGCGTGGCGAAGTCCGCCACCAGCGTCTTGGCGACGGGCTGGTGGTTGCCCGGCGCCAGCGCATCGATGGCGAGCACGTCGCTGGCGGCGCGGGTGTCGATTTCATAAAGGCGCAGCGAATTGCCGGCGCCGGTGGCATAGGCGCGCTCCAGCACCAGCATGCGGTGGGCATCGAGCATCAGCACCTCGCTCACGCCGTTGTCGGCGAAGCTGCCGGGAATCAGGGGGCGCAACGGGATGGCGTCGGGCACGTAGGCGATCTGCCGCACGACCTGGCTGGCTTCCAGGTCGACCTGGGTGAAGCGGCAGGGGCCGCCGGGTGCGCCGGTGGTGGGAACGGGGCCGTCCTGGATCAGGGCGTTTTCCATGGACAACCACGCGAAACGACCGTCGGGCGTGAGGGCGATGCCCTCGAACGTCAGGTTGTCGCGGGGGCCGCGGCGCCGGGCCGGGTCGGGGGTGAACATCGCAGGCAGGGCGAATTCACGCAGAAATCGGCCGTCGCGCGCCGATTCGTACAGTGCGGGGCCGAAACCGCGGGCGATGTCGCCCTCGCTGGCCCAGAGCAGGGTGTCGGTGGCCAGGCGCAGCCGCAGGGCTTCGGGGTCCGGAACCGGGAGCCCGCTCGCTGCATGGCGCCGGTCGGGCCAGGGGCCGCCGCCAGGGCGTTGCAGCTGCACAACGCCTGTCGGCTCCGGTGGAGCCGCCTCCGGCCGGGGCCAGCGGGCGGTGTAGAACCGGACAGGAGCCATGTCTGACCGGTCATCGCTGATAAGCAGGTACTCACCTCGGACGATGTCGTAGTCGATGCCGGAGAGGCCCCCGGCGGTGGTGCCTTCTATATGACGTCGGTGCGCCCAGCGCGCCTCCCCGATGCGCCGCAGGCGGCCGGTATCCGGAATGGGCGCCGCGCTTTGGCAGCCGCCAAGGCCCAACGCCAGGGCCCCAGCCGCGCCGGCGAGCAGGCGACGGCGCGTGGGCAACGAAGGCGGCTGGAGGGGTTTGGCAGTGGCGTGCACGCCGCAGAGTCTAGTGGCAGCGCGTTGCGGTGTAATGAGGCAGTTGACATCGCCCAAACAGCGTGCAACAATCGCGGGCTTCGCTTCTAAAAGGCGAAGCTTTCAGCCCAAAGCGGAAGTGCCTCGAGTGGTTCGAGGTGCGGACGACGGGCCCAAGACTGACCGCGGTGTCTCCCTCCTGGAGGCACATCGGTACAAGTTGGGAATATCAAGAAATGATCCAAACTGAATCCCGGCTCGAAGTGGCCGACAACACGGGCGCGAAATCCGTCCTGTGTATCAAGGTGCTCGGTGGCTCCAAGCGGCGTTACGCCAGCGTGGGTGACGTCATCAAGGTCAGCATCAAGGAATGCGCTCCGCGTGGTCGCGTCAAGAAGGGCGAGATCTACAGCGCAGTGGTGGTTCGCACCGCCAAGGGCATCCGTCGCGCCGACGGCTCGCTCGTCAAATTCGACGGCAACGCAGCAGTGTTGCTCAACGCCAAGCTGGAGCCTATCGGCACCCGCATCTTCGGACCGGTGACGCGCGAGCTGCGCACCGAAAAGTTCATGAAGATCGTGTCGCTGGCCCCCGAAGTTCTGTAAGGACACAACGCCATGAACAAGATTCGCAAAGGCGACCAGGTCATCGTGTTGGCCGGTCGTGACAAGGGCAAGCGCGGCACCGTGTCGCTCCGCAAGGACGACTCGCACGTCGTCATCGACGGCCTGAACCTCGTCAAGAAGCACACCAAGCCGAACCCGCTCAAGGGTACGACCGGTGGCATCGTCGAGAAGTCCATGCCCATTCACCAATCCAACGTGGCGATCTTCAATGCCGCGACCGGCAAGGCCGATCGCGTGGGCATCAAGATCACCCAGGGTGCTGACGGCAAGCGCGTGGCTGTTCGCGTCTTCAAGTCCAGCGGCGACGAAATCAAGTTCGCCTAAGAGGTACTCACATGGCACGTCTCCAACAACACTATCGCGAAAAGATCGCGAAAGACCTGACGGAAAAGTTCGGCTACAAGTCGCCGATGCAGGTCCCGCGCCTCACCAAGATCACGCTCAACATGGGTGTGGGTGAAGCAGTCGCCGACAAGAAGGTTCTCGACAACGCTGTCGCCGACCTGACCAAGATCGCCGGCCAGAAGCCCGTGGTCACCAAGTCGAAGAAGGCTATCGCCGGTTTCAAGATCCGCGAAAACCAGCCGATCGGCTGCATGGTCACGCTGCGTGGCGTGCAGATGTATGAGTTCCTGGACCGTTTCGTGACCATCGCGCTGCCGCGTGTTCGCGACTTCCGCGGCATCTCCGGCCGTGCGTTCGACGGCCGTGGCAACTACAACATCGGCGTCAAGGAACAGATCATTTTCCCTGAGATCGAGTACGACAAGGTCGATGCCCTGCGCGGTCTCAATATCAGCATCACGACGACGGCCAAGACCGACGAAGAGGCCAAGGCGCTTCTCGCTGGCTTCCGTTTCCCGTTCAAGAACTGAGGTGACCTGTGGCTAAAGCATCTTTGATCCAGCGCGAACTCAAGCGCGACAAGCTGGTTGCCAAGTTCGCTGCGAAGCACGCGGAACTGAAGGCAACTTCCAACGACGTGAAGAAGAGCGACGAAGAGCGCGCAGCTGCCCGCCTGGGCCTGCAAAAGCTTCCGCGTAACGCCAACCCGACGCGCCAGCGCAACCGTTGCGCAATCACCGGTCGTCCGCGCGGCACCTTCCGTCAATTCGGTCTGGCCCGCGCCAAGATCCGCGAACTGGCTTTCAATGGCGACATCCCCGGTGTCACCAAGGCCAGCTGGTAAGCCAGGCAGGAGCAAACAACATGAGCATGAGTGATCCCATTGCCGACCTGCTGACGCGTATCCGTAACGCGCAGATGGTGGCGAAGCCCACCGTGTCGGTCCCGTCTTCCAAGGTGAAGATCGCGATCGCACAAGTCCTGAAGGACGAGGGCTACATCGACGGCTTCCAGGTCAAGACCGAAGCCGGCAAGAGCGAACTTGAAATCGTCCTGAAGTACTACGCTGGCCGTCCGGTCATCGAGCGCATCGAGCGCGTGAGCCGCCCTGGCCTGCGTGTCTACAAGGCCAGTGCTTCCATTCCGCAAGTCCAGAACGGCCTCGGCGTTGCGATCGTCACGACCCCCCAGGGCGTGATGACCGACCGCAAGGCGCGCGCTACCGGTGTCGGTGGCGAAGTCCTGTGCTACGTCGCCTAACCGAGACATCGAGGAGTCACTGAAATGTCCCGAGTAGGAAAAATGCCGATCACCATCCCCGCAGGCGTGGATGTGTCGATCAAGGAAGACCAGATCAGCGTCAAGGGTACGGGCGGCACGCTCAACCTCGCACGCAATGCACTGGTCAAGGTCGTCAGCAATGACGGCAAGCTGAACTTCGAGCCCGCCAACGAGTCGCGTGAAGCGAATGCGATGAGCGGCACGATCCGTCAGCTGGTGAACAACATGGTGGTTGGCGTGACCAAGGGCTTCGAGAAGAAGCTCAACCTGGTCGGCGTCGGCTACAAGGCTGCAGCGTCCAACAACAAGTTGAACCTGCAAGTCGGTTATTCGCACCCGGTCAACATCGAGATGCCCCAAGGCATCACGGTGGCCACCGCGACCCCGACCGAAATCGTGATCAAGGGTGCTGACCGTCAGCGCGTTGGTCAAATCGCCGCTGAGATCCGCGCTGTTCGTCCGCCTGAGCCTTACAAGGGCAAGGGCATCCGTTATTCGGACGAGAAGATCGTGATCAAAGAGACCAAGAAGAAGTAAGGGGCAGCAAAATGATGTTGACCAAAAAAGCACAGCGCCTTCGCCGCTCGCGCCAGACCCGCATTCGCATCGCGACGCAGGGCGTGGCCCGTCTGACGGTGAACCGCACCAACCTGCACATCTATGCAACCGTCATCTCCGACGACGGCTCCAAGGTGATTGCAACCGCATCGACGGCCGAAGCCGAAGTGCGTACCTCGCTCGGCGGTTCGGGCAAGGGCGGCAACGCCGCTGCAGCCACCGCCGTCGGCAAGCGCATCGCTGAAAAGGCGAAGGCTGCCGGCGTCGAGAAGGTCGCCTTCGACCGCGCAGGTTTTGCGTACCACGGCCGCGTCAAGGCGCTGGCCGAGGCGGCTCGCGAAGCCGGTCTGCAGTTCTAACCGGACACGAGATTCAAAATGGCAAAGATTCAAGCAAGAACGCAGAACGAAGGCCCTGAAGACGGTTTGCGCGAGAAGATGATCGCGATCAACCGCGTCACCAAGGTGGTGAAGGGTGGTCGTATCCTCGGTTTCGCAGCACTCACCGTCGTGGGCGACGGCGATGGCCGCGTCGGCATGGGCAAGGGCAAGTCGAAGGAAGTGCCTGCAGCCGTGCAAAAGGCGATGGAAGAAGCCCGCCGCAACCTGGCCAAGATCTCGATCAAGAACGGCACGCTGCACCACCGCGTGACGGGTCATCATGGCGCCGCTTCGGTTGTCATGATCCCGGCACCGAAGGGTACCGGCATCATCGCCGGCGGCCCGATGCGCGCCGTGTTCGAAGTCATGGGCATCACCGACATCGTGGCCAAGAGCCATGGTTCGTCGAACCCCTACAACATGGTCCGCGCCACGCTCGACGGGTTGAAGAACTCGACGACCGCGTCCGAAGTGGCTGCCAAGCGTGGCCTGACCGTCGAAGAAATCTTCGCCTGAGCGCAAGCAATCGGAAGAGCATTCAAATGACGACGCAACAACAAACCCTCAAGGTGCAATTGGTCAAGAGCCCGATTGGCACCAAGGAATCGCATCGCGCGACCGTGCGTGGCCTCGGCCTGCGCAAGCTCAACAGCGTGAGCGAGCTGCAGGACACCCCGGCGGTGCGCGGCATGATCAACAAGATCAGTTATCTGGTCAAAGTTCTGTAAGAGAGACTGATATGGAACTCAATGGCATCAAGCCGGCGGATGGCGCCAAGCACGCCAAGCGTCGCGTCGGCCGCGGTATCGGCTCCGGCATCGGCAAGACCGCAGGTCGCGGTCACAAGGGTCAGAAGTCGCGTGCAGGCGGTTTCCACAAGGTTGGTTTCGAAGGCGGCCAAATGCCGCTGCAACGTCGCCTGCCCAAGCGTGGTTTCAAGTCGCACCTGCTGAAGTTCAACGCCGAAGTCACGCTGACTGCGCTCGAGCAGCTCGGCCTGGCCGAAGTGGATGTCCTGGCGCTCAAGCAAGCCGGCCTCGTGGGCCAGCTCGCCAAGGTCGTCAAGATCGTCAAGACCGGTGAACTCACCAAGGCCGTCAAGCTGACGGGCGTGGGCGCAACCGCTGGTGCCAAGGCTGCGATCGAAGCAGTCGGCGGCAGCATCGCCTGATCACCATCGGACTGAAAGAAGTTCTTCGTGGCAACTAACGCGGCAACGATCGCAAAAACAGGCAAGTTCGGCGACCTCCGTCGTCGGCTCGTCTTTTTGCTGCTCGCGCTCGTGGTCTACCGGGTCGGCGCCCACATCCCTGTGCCGGGTATCAACCCGGACCAGCTGGCGGCGTTGTTCCAGGGCCAGCAGGGCGGCATTCTGAGCCTGTTCAACATGTTCTCGGGCGGGGCGCTGTCGCGCTTCACCGTGTTCGCGTTGGGGATCATGCCGTACATCTCGGCGTCGATCATCATGCAGCTGATGACCTACGTGCTTCCGACCTTCGAGCAATTGAAGAAGGAAGGCGAGGCCGGTCGCCGCAAGATCACGCAGTACACGCGCTACGGCGCACTCGGCCTGGCCCTGTTTCAGTCGTTCAGCATCGCAGTGGCCCTCGAATCGTCGGCCGGTCTGGTCATCGCCCCCGGTTTCGGCTTCCGCCTGACCGCCATGGTGAGCCTGACCGCCGGTTCGATGTTCCTGATGTGGCTCGGCGAGCAGATCACCGAACGCGGCCTGGGCAACGGCATCTCGATCCTGATCTTTGCAGGTATCGCGGCCGGCCTGCCCAACGCCATCGGCGGCCTGGCTTCGCTGGTAACGACTGGCGCGATGAATCCGATCATTGCGCTCTTCATCATCGCGGTCGTGGTGCTGGTCACCTACTTCGTGGTGTTCGTCGAACGCGGCCAGCGCAAGATCCTCGTGAACTATGCGCGGCGCCAGGTCGGCAACAAGGTCTATGGCGGCCAGTCGTCGCACCTGCCCTTGAAGCTGAACATGGCCGGCGTGATCCCGCCGATCTTCGCCTCGTCGATCATCCTGCTGCCCGCAACGGTGGTCGGCTGGTTCAGCACCGGTGAAGGTGGCTTCCGCTGGATCAAGGATGTTGCCGGCGCACTGCGTCCGGGCGAGCCGATCTACGTGCTGCTGTACGCTGCTGCGATCGTTTTCTTCTGCTTCTTCTACACGGCGCTCGTGTTCAACAGCAAGGAAACGGCCGACAACCTGAAGAAGAGCGGTGCATTCATTCCGGGCATTCGTCCGGGTGACCAGACCGCTCGCTATATCGACAAGATTCTGGTTCGCCTGACGTTGGCTGGCGCGGTGTACATCACCTTCGTCTGCCTGCTGCCCGAGTTCCTGATCCTGAAGTACAACGTGCCGTTCTACTTCGGTGGTACCTCCCTGCTGATCATCGTGGTCGTCACGATGGACTTCATGGCCCAGGTGCAAAACTACATGATGTCCCAGCAGTACGAATCGCTGCTGAAGAAGGCCAACTTCAAGACATCGTAGGGCTGTGTTGCAGTATTGAGATCGGGCGGTAGACCGCCACGTTAAACAGTTTTAGGAGAATGAAATGAGAGTTTCGGCTTCGGTCAAAACCATCTGCCGTAATTGCAAGGTCATCCGCCGTAAAGGTGTGGTGCGTGTGATTTGCACCGACCCGCGCCACAAGCAGCGCCAGGGTTGATTGAAGAGTATTAGAGGACGCACATGGCACGTATTGCTGGCATCAACATTCCGCCGCACAAGCACGCTGAAATCGGCCTGACCGCCATTTTCGGTATCGGTCGCACCCGCGCCCGTCAAATCTGCGAAGCGAGCGGCATCGAATATTCGAAGAAGATCAAGGATCTGACCGACGGCGATCTCGAGAAGATCCGTGACCAGATCGCTCTGTTCACGATCGAAGGCGATCTGCGTCGCGAGACGACGATGAACATCAAGCGTTTGATGGACATCGGCTGCTATCGCGGCTTCCGTCACCGTCGCGGCCTGCCGATGCGCGGCCAGCGCACGCGCACCAATGCCCGCACCCGCAAGGGTCCGCGCAAGGCTGCGCAGTCCCTGAAGAAATAAGGATAGATCAGCATGGCTAAAGCACCTGCAAACAACGCCGCACAGCGCGTTCGCAAGAAGGTTCGCAAGAACGTTGCGGACGGTATCGCCCACGTGCATGCCTCGTTCAACAACACCATCATCACGATCACCGATCGCCAGGGCAATGCCCTGTCGTGGGCTTCGTCGGGTGGCCAGGGCTTCAAGGGCTCGCGCAAGTCGACCCCGTTCGCTGCGCAGGTCGCTTCCGAAGTTGCCGGCCGTGCTGCTGTCGAACAAGGTATCAAGAACCTCGACGTCGAGATCAAGGGCCCGGGCCCCGGTCGCGAATCGTCGGTGCGCGCACTGGCTGCGCTCGGCATCCGGATCAATTCCATTGCCGACGTGACGCCCGTTCCGCACAACGGCTGCCGTCCCCAGAAGCGTCGCCGCATCTGATCGTCAGCCAGCAAGGCGCAGCCAGCTTTCGAGCGGCTGCGCATTTGTTTTTTAACTAAGCCCACCGCCATCCGCGTTTCGCCGATGGCTCCCGCAGGCATCTGCGGCAGATGACACAAAGGAAAAATCGTGGCACGTTACCTCGGCCCCAAGGCCAAACTTTCCCGCCGTGAAGGCACCGACCTGTTCCTGAAGAGCGCCCGCCGCTCGATCCAGGACAAGGCCAAGTTCGACTCCAAGCCCGGCCAGCACGGTCGCACCTCGGGTCAGCGCACCTCCGACTACGGCCTGCAACTGCGTGAAAAGCAGAAGGTCAAGCGCATGTACGGCGTGCTCGAAAAGCAATTCCGCCGCTACTTCGAAGAAGCCGACCGCCGCCGTGGCAACACCGGCGCCAACCTGCTGTTCATCCTCGAATCGCGCCTGGACAACGTCGTCTACCGCATGGGCTTCGGCTCGACCCGCGCTGAAGCACGTCAACTCGTGTCGCACAAGGCGATCACGGTGAACGGCCAGTCGGTCAACATCCCGTCGTACCTGGTCAAGACCGGCGACGTGATCGCCGTGCGCGACAAGTCGAAGAAGCAGACCCGCATTGCCGAAGCGCTCCAGCTCGCCCAACAAGTCGGCATCCCGGCCTGGGTCGAAGTGAATGCCGACAAGGCCGAAGGTACCTTCAAGAAGGTGCCCGATCGCGACGAATTCGCAGCCGACATCAACGAATCGCTGATCGTCGAACTGTATTCGCGTTGATTTTTTTGTTCCCGCACACCTCGCGTGTGTGGGAAACAAGTTTTTGTTGTTCACGTTCCTGCCCCGTGCTTCGCTGCCGCGGGTCAGGTGCTTCACCAGCCTTACCGGTGTAACGAGCCGGGGGTATTGAGAGGAAGTCTGCATGCAAACCACCCTGCTGAAACCCAAGACCATCCAGGTCGAGCAACTTGCGCCCAACAAGGCCAAGGTCACGCTCGAGCCTTTCGAGCGCGGCTACGGCCACACGCTCGGCAATGCGCTGCGTCGCGTTCTGCTGTCGTCCATGGTGGGCTACTCGGCCACTGAAGTCACGATCGCCGGCGTTCTGCATGAGTACTCGTCGATCGACGGCGTGCAGGAAGATGTCGTCAACATCCTTCTGAACCTCAAGGGCGTGGTGTTCAAGCTCCACAACCGCGACGAAGTCACGTTGAGCCTGCGCAAGGACGGCGAAGGCCCGGTCCTGGCATCGGACATCCAGACCCCGCACGACGTCGAGATCATCAACCCCGACCACGTGATCGCGCACCTGTCGCAAGGCGGCAAGCTCGACATGCAGATCAAGGTCGAAAAGGGTCGCGGCTATGTGCCCGGCACGATGCGCCGCTACGCCGACGAGCCGACCAAGTCGATTGGCCGCATCGTCCTCGACGCGTCGTTCTCGCCTGTGAAGCGCGTGAGCTACACGGTCGAAAGCGCCCGTGTCGAACAGCGTACCGACCTTGACAAGCTGCTGGTCGAAATCGAAACCAACGGTGCAATCACCGCCGAAGACGCGGTGCGCGCTTCGGCTAAAATCCTGGTTGAACAGCTGGCCGTGTTCGCACAGCTCGAAGGCGGCGAACTGGCTGCATTCGATGCACCGGCACCGCGCAGCGCACAGCAATTCGACCCGATCCTGCTGCGCCCTGTCGACGAGCTCGAACTCACCGTGCGTTCGGCCAACTGCCTGAAGGCCGAAAACATCTACTACATCGGTGACCTGATCCAGCGCACCGAGAACGAGCTGCTCAAGACCCCGAATCTGGGTCGCAAGTCGCTCAACGAAATCAAGGAAGTCCTCGCTTCGCGCGGCCTGACCTTGGGTATGAAGCTTGAAAGCTGGCCGCCGGCCGGTCTCGACAAGCGTTGATTTTTGTTTTTTGAATTGAGCCCATGAGGGCTCGTGCCCGGGCAGTACCTGATACGGCTGCCTGTTTAATAAAGTAAAGGAAAGCACCATGCGTCACGGACACGGACTCCGCAAACTCAACCGCACCAGCTCGCACCGCCTTGCGATGCTGCAAAACATGATGAATTCGCTCATCGAGCACGAAGTCATCAAGACCACGGTCCCCAAGGCCAAGGAACTGCGCCGCGTCATCGAACCGATGATCACGCTCGCCAAGAAGCCCACGCTTGCCAACAAGCGCCTCGCCTTCGACCGCCTGCGCGACCGCGACAGCGTCGTCAAGCTCTTCGCCGATCTGGGCCCGCGTTTCGCGGCACGTCCGGGCGGCTACACGCGCATCCTGAAAATGGGTTTCCGCGTGGGCGACAACGCGCCGATGGCTCTGGTCGAACTGGTCGATCGTCCTGAAATTAAAGAAGAAGCTGCCGAGCAAAACGGCGCCGAATAAGCTATAATTCCATCTTGCCGCGCGATGGAGCAGCCTGGTAGCTCGTTGGGCTCATAACCCAAAGGTCGCAAGTTCAAATCTTGCTCGCGCAACCAATTTAAAAGGCCCTTTGAATTTCAAAGGGCCTTTTTTCTTTGCTCAGTGAATTCAATAAAAGCCCTCTTCGCGAGGGCTTTTATATTTCTCGTCCGTGCCAAGCGGAACTTCAATGGATGTGAAGCGGCAAATCCTGCCATCGCGGCGCTGATAGAGACACGGAAGACACCATGCGGTCCACGAAGACCATCGCGATCCTCGCCATGCCGGGCGTCCAGTTGCTGGACGTCTCCGGACCGCTCGACGTGTTCGCCGAAGCGAACGTGCAGGCGCGCACCGAGGCCTACAGGCTGCGCGTCATCGCGAGCCAGCCTGGCCCGATCCGCAGTTCATCGGGCGTACGGCTCATGCCTGACGCCGTCATCGGCGAAGACATCGGCGAGACGATCCACACGCTCCTGGTGGCGGGCACTCCACATGCCGCGAGTGCCGCAACCGACGTCGATGTCACTGTATGGCTGCGCAAGCTCACGCCCAAGGTGCGCCGTTTCGGCTCTGTCTGCAGCGGCGCCTTCGTGCTGGCCCAGGCCGGATTGCTCAACGGTCGGCGCGTGACCACGCACTGGGCGGTTGCCGACCAATTGGCGCAAGCCTTCCCATTGGTGCAAGTCGACGCGGACGCGATTCACGTGCGCGACGGGCGCCTGCGCACGGCCGCCGGCGTGACCGCGGGCCTCGACCTGTCGCTGGCGCTCGTCGAAGAAGATCTCGGCCGCGAGATCGCCATGAAGGTGGCCGCGCAGCTCGTGATGTTCTTCAAGCGCCCCGGCGGCCAGATGCAGTTCAGCCGCAAAGGAGAAACCGCGCCCGTTGGCAGATCGGCATTGCAGGAAGTGCAACGCTGGATTGCGGCGAACCCTGGAGAAGATCACAGCGTCGCCAATCTTGCCGGACGCACGAGCCTCAGCCCTCGCCACTTCGCGCGGCTGTTCACGCAGGAGGTCGGGGTCACGCCTGCAGCGTGGGTGGAAGGCATTCGCGTCAGCGCCGCACGCCGCCTGCTCGAGGTCGGGGATGCCGCACCGAAGCAGGTAGCGGCCCAATGCGGATTCGCCGACGCCGACTCGCTGCGGCGCGCATTCCAGCGCCAGGTCGGCATCACGCCGGCGGAGTACCGCAAACGCTACGCGCACGCCATCGATTGATCGAAGGCGGCGCGGGGAATGGTCAGTCCGGAATGACCGCCGTGACTTCGATCTCGACTTTCGCGCGGTGCTCGACCAGCGCCGCGACCTGCACGCAGGTCATCGCCGGAAAGTTGCGCCCCATCGCTTCGCGATAGACAGGGCCGAGTTCCGCCAGCCGCCGGCTGTATTCGTCGCGGTCCGTCACGTACCAGGTCATGCGCACCATGTGCTCGGGGCCGGCACCGGCTTCGCGCAGCACCTCTGCGATGTTGCGCAGCGCCAGGCCGCACTGGTCGATGAAGTCGTCCGACTCGAACTGCTGCTGCGCATTCCAGCCGATCTGTCCGCCCACGAACACCATGGTGCCGCGCGCGGCCACGCCATTCGCATAGCCCTTGGGGGGCAACCAGCCCGCTGGCTGCAAGAGTTTGTTCATCATGATGTGCTGTTGAGTTGTCTCAGTTTGAATCGCTGGAGCTTGCCGGTCTCGGTGCGCGGCAGCACCGTCACGAACTCGATCTCCCGCGGGTATTTGAACGGCGCGATCGTCGCCTTGACATGGTCCTGCAGCGCCTTCACGAGCGTGGCATCACCGGTATGGCCGGGCTTCAGTACGCAGAACGCCTTCACGATCATGCCCCGGTCGGGATCGGGCTTGCCGATCACGCCGCACTCGGCCACCGCGGGGTGCTTGAGCAATGCGTCTTCGACCTCCGGCCCGCCGACGTTGTAGCCGGCCGTGATGATCATGTCGTCGGCGCGTGCCTGGTAGAAGAAGTAGCCGTCGTCGTCCTGCACGAACGAATCACCGGGGTAGTTCCATCCGTTCTTCACGTAGTCGGTCTGGCGCGGATCGTCGAGGTAGCGGCAACCGACCGGGCCTTGAAGCGCCAGCTTGCCGACCGTGCCCCGCGGCACTTCATTGCCGGCGTTGTCCACCACTTTCGCGGTGAAACCCGGCACGGCCTTGCCGACCGCGCCGCGGCGCACATCGTCGCCCGCGGCGGAGATGTAGATGTGGAACACCTCGGTGCCGCCGATGCCGTCGAGCATCTCGATCCCGGTGGATTCCTTCCACAGCTGGCGCGTGGCATCCGGTAGGGCCTCGCCCGCGCTCACGCTGATGCGCAGGCTGGGCATGCCGTGCTGCCGCACGAAAGGGGCCATCTGGCGGTAGAACGTGGGCGCCGTGTAGCAGATGGTCGCACCGACCTCGTTGATGAGCTTCACCAGGCCCTCGGGCGTGAATGGCGCGTCGGCGAAGTACACCGAGGCGCCAGCCCACATCGGAAACACCAGCAGTCCACCGAGCCCGAAGGTGAAGGCCAGCGGCGGCGAACCCACCACGATGTCGTCGCTGCGCGCCTTCAGCACATGGCGCGGCCAAGTCTCACACATCGCGAGCACGTCGCGGTGCGTGGTGACCGGCGCCTTCGGCTTGCCGGTGGTGCCCGATGTGAAGGCGAGCAAGGCGATGTCGTCGGCCGCCGTGGGGCATGCCGTGAACACGCCGCTCTTGCCGGCAGCGCGTGCGGAGAGCGAGTCCGCTGCATCCGGCTTGTTGAATGCAATCACCGTTGCGAGCACCGGATGCGCCTGCTGCGCCGTCACGAGCTCGTCGAGCAGGCGGCCATCGCACAGCGCGGCCACGGGGCGCGCCTTCTCGATGATCTCGCCCAACTCCTTCGCGCGCAGCAGCGGCATCGTTGCCACCGCGATCAAACCGGCCTTCACCACCGCGAGCCACGCGAGCGCCATCGCCACCGAATTGCCGCCTCGCAGCAGCACGCGATTGCCGGGCACGAGGCCCAGGTCTTCGACGAGCACCTGCGCGATGCGATTGACCTCGACGGCCGCCTGGCCGTAGGTGAGCGTGCCCGCCGGAGAGCGCAGCATCGGCTTGTCGCCGAAGCCCTTGGCGGCCGCCTTGTCCAGCAATTCCTCCACGAGGTTCAGCTGTTCGGGCAGCTGCAGCTCCGGCAGGTCGTAGCGAAAGACCGGCAACTGCTCGGCGGGCGGCAGGCGGTCGTGAACGAAGCGGTCGACTTGGGCAGACACGGTATTTATCCCCGCAGAACGGATTTGCCAATGATCAGCTGTTGAACTTCCGTCGCGCCTTCATAGATGCGCAGCGAGCGGATGTCGCGGTAGAGGCTTTCAATCTTCGTGCCAACCTTCACGCCGAGGCCGCCATGCATCTGCAGCGCCATGTCGATCACGCGGCTGGCGTTCTCGGTGGCGCACATCTTGGCCATCGCCGCCGCAGCCGACACGTCGCCCACTGCAGGTGCGCCGCGCTGTTCGGCGTCGTCGCGCATCCATGCGGCGCGGTAGGTGAGCAATGCTGCGCTGTCGATCAGCGCGGCCATCTCGCCGAGCTTGGCCTGCGTGAGCTGGAAGTCGGCGAGCGTCTGACCGAACATGCGGCGGCCCTTCGCGTGCGCGATGGCTTCGGCGAGTGCGCGGCGCCCCATGCCGAGCGCGGCAGCCGCGACCGATGCACGGAAGATGTCGAGCGTGCGCATCGCCAGCTTGAAGCCGCCGTTGAGCTCGCCGAGTTGCGCGGTGCGCGGCACGACGCAGTTCTCGAAACGCAGCGTGGCGAGCGGGTGCGGCGCCATCACGTCGATGTGCTCGGAGGTGTCGAGACCGGGCGTCTCTGCATCGACGATGAACACGGTGATGCCGCGCGTGCCGGCCGTCGGATCGGTCTTCGCGAACACGCAATAGAAGTCGGCGATGCCGCCGTTGCTGATCCAGGTCTTCTCGCCGTTCAGGCGCCAGCCGTCGGCCGTGGCCTCGGCGCGCATGGCCATCGCCGCCACGTCCGAGCCCGCTTCGGGCTCGCTGAGCGCGAAGGCTGCAATCCTGTCGCCCTTGCCAACGGCCGTCAGGTACTGCGACTGCTGCTCGGGCGTGCCCGCGAGCGTGATCGCACCGCTGCCCAGCCCCTGCATCGCAAAGGCGAAGTCTGCCAGCGGCGAGTGGTAACCGAGCGTCTCGCGCAGCAGCACGAGCGCACGCGAATCGAGGCGCGCGAGCGCGCCGCCCGCGCTGCCGGGT
Organism: Variovorax sp. P4_B10; assembly: GCF_056402375.1. Lineage (NCBI taxonomy): Bacteria > Pseudomonadati > Pseudomonadota > Betaproteobacteria > Burkholderiales > Comamonadaceae > Variovorax > Variovorax sp. P4_B10. Next base: position 156,041 of record NZ_JBFUHN010000003.1, read on the forward strand.
ACGGCGTAGCGCAGCCAGCCGCCGTCGCCGAGGCGGCGCACCCATTCACGGCAGGCCGCGCGGTCGTCGCGCTCGTCCACTTCCTGGGCTGCGCACCAGGGCAGCAGGTCGTGCGCGAGGGCGCGATGGGCTTCGTCGAAGAACGGCAGCGCGAGGTGCGCTGTCGACGGCGGTGCGGGAATCTTGGCCATCATGGTCTTCAGTCCCCGCCGAACACGGGCTTGCGCTTGGCCGCGAAGGCTTCGTAGGCGCGCTTGAAGTCCTCGGTCTGCATGCAGATCGCCTGGGCCTGCGCTTCGGCTTCGATGGCCTGGTCGATGGTCATCGACCATTCCTGCGACAGCATGGTCTTGGTCATGCCGTGCGCGAAGCTCGGGCCCTCGGCCAGTTCGCGTGCCACCTTGGTGGCTGCTTCGAGCAGCGCATCGCTTTCGTGCAGTGCATTGAAGAAGCCCCATGCGTGGCCTTCCTGCGCCGTCATCGCGCGCCCGGTGAACAGCAGCTCCGATGCGCGGCCCTGGCCGATCACGCGGGGCAGCAATGCGCAGGCACCCATGTCCGCGCCGGCGAGTCCCACGCGGGTAAAGAGAAACGCCGTGCGGGTCGCGGGCGAGCCGTAGCGCAGGTCGCAGGCCAGCGCGATCATCGCGCCGGCACCGGCGCACACGCCGTCGATGGCGCCGACGATCGGCTGCGGGCAACTGCGGATCGCCTTCACCAGGTCGCCGGTCATGCGCGTGAATTCGAGGAGCTCCGGCATGCGCATGCCGGTGAGCGGGCCGATGATCTCGTGCACGTCACCGCCCGAGCAGAAGTTGCCGCCCGCGCCGGTCACGACGATCACCTTCACGTCGGTCGCGTAGGTCAGCGCGCGGAACAGGTCGCGCAGCTCGGCGTACGAATCGAACGTGAGCGGGTTCTTGCGCTCGGGGCGGTTCAGCGTGATGGTGCCGACGCCGGCCTCATAGCGCCATGCGAAGTGCTCGGCCTTGTAGGCGGCCTTCGCCTCGAATTGCGCACGCATGGGATTGCCCGCGCCGATGTAATGCTTCATGGGGTCTCCGCCAATTGGCTGTGTGAGTGTTGCTTGACCTTGCCGAGCAGCTTGTGAAGCTGCGCGATCTCCTTGCCGCTGAGGCCTGCGAAGGCATCGACGATCCAGTCTTCGTGCTGCTGCGCCATCTCGTTGAAGAGCTTGCGGCCGCGTGCGGTGAGCCGCACGCGCCAGGCGCGGCGGTCGCCCTCGACATTGATGCGCTCGACCAGGCCTTCGGTCACGAGCTGGTCGGTGATGCCGGTGACGTTGCCGCCCGTCACCATCATCCGGCGCGAGAGCTCGTTCATCTTCAGGCCGTCGGGCGAGCGCTCGAGCTGGGACATCAGGTCGAAGCGCGGCAGCGTGGTGGCGAACTGCGAGCGCAGCTCGTTGCGCACCTGCTTCTCGATCAACTGGGTGCAGGTCAGCAACCGCAGCCAGAGCCGCAGGGCTTCGGGGTGTTCGCTGTGCGCGCGCGCTTCGAGGTCCATGTCAGTGTGTCTCCTCGGGGTTCTGGGACGCCAGCGCAGCATTCGCAGCTGCAGCGATCTGCTGCTGCTTGGCGATCTCGCGGTACATCTGGTCGCGGCCGCTCAGGTACTGCTTCGGCCAGTCGACATCGCGGCTTTGCAGCTTGGCGGCTTCGTGCAGTGTCCAGGCGGGGTCGGCCAGGTGCGGGCGTGCGATGGCGCAGAGATCGGCGCGGCCGGCCGCGATGATGCTGTTGGCCTGGTCCGCATCGGTGATCGCGCCCACCGCGATGGTCGAGATGCCGACCTCGTTGCGGATGCGGTCGGAGAACGGCGTCTGGTACATGCGGCCGTAGATCGGCTTGGCGGCGCGCGTGGTCTGGCCGGAGGACACGTCGATGAAATCGGCGCCGGCTTCCTTGAAAAGGCGTGCGACGACGACCGCGTCGGCGTCGGTGTTGCCGCCGGGCGCCCAGTCGTGCGCCGAGATGCGCACGCTCATCGGCTTGTCGGCGGGCCACACGGCGCGCATCGCGCGAAACACTTCGAGCGGGTAGCGGCTTCGGGCTTCGATGTCGCCGCCGTACGCGTCGGTGCGCTTGTTCGTGAGCGGGCTGATGAAGGCCGACAGCAGGTAGCCGTGCGCGCAGTGCAGTTCGAGCCAGTCGAAGCCGCATTCGGCGGCGCGACGCGTGGCGTCGACGAACTGGTCGCGCAGCGTGTCCATCTCGGCGCGCGTGATCGCGGCGGGCAGCTGGTTCTGTTCGCCGTAGGGCAGTGCGCTGGCGCCGAGCACCGGCCAGTTGCCGTCTTCGAGCGGCTCGTCGGTGCCTTCCCAGCCCACGCGCGTGGAGCCTTTCGGGCCGCTGTGACCGAGCTGCATCGCGATCTTCGCGCTCGACTGCGTGTGCACGAAATCGACGATGCGCTTGAACGCCGCTTGCTGCGTATCGTTGTAGAGGCCGGTGCAGGCCGGCGTGATGCGGCCTTCGGGCGTCGGGCTCGTCATCTCGACGAACACCATCGCGGCGCCGCCGAGCGCACGCGCGCCCAGGTGCACCAGCAGGAAGTCTTGCGGTACGCCGTCGACTGCGCTGTAGGTGGCCATCGGCGACACCAGGATGCGGTTCTTGAGCGTGAGCCCGCGCACCTTGTACGGCATCAGCATCGGCGCCACGGCCTTGCCGCCGGCGAGCCATTGCTCATAGCCGCCGAGCCATTGCGTGTCGCGCACGCGCAGGTTCTCGTGGCTGATGCGTTGCGAGCGGGTGAGCAGCGAGTAGGCGAACTGCTCGATCTGCATGCCGGTGTAGCGCGGCACGTTCTCGAACCACTCGGTCGAATTGCGCGCAGCATTCTGGATCTTGAGCACCTCGACGCTGCGGCGCGCCTCGTAGCCTTCCAGCACATGGTCCACAGTGCCGCCCCGTTCGAATTCGTTCGCGAGGTCGATCGCGTCCTCGAGCGCGAGCTTGGTGCCCGAGCCGATCGAGAAGTGCGCCGTGTGCGCCGCGTCGCCCATCAGCACCACGGGCACCGAGCGGCCTTCGACGTCGATGCGGTGCGTCCAGCGCTCGCACACCACGCGCGGAAAGCGGATCCAGTTGGCCGAGCCGCGCAGGTGCGTGGCGTTGCTGATCAGCGCGTGGCCGCCGAGGTACCTGGCGAACAGCTTCTCGCAGAAGGCGATGGCTTCGGGCTGCTCCATCTGGTCGAGGCCGTGGGCCTTCCACACGGCTTCGGGCGTCTCGACGATGAAGGTCGAGGTCTTGTCGTCGAACTGGTAGGCATGCGCCTGGAACCAGCCGTGCTCGGTCTGTTCGAAGGCGAAGGTGAAGGCGTCGAAGGTCTGGTGCGTGCCCAGCCACACGAAGCGGCAGTTGCGCAGGTCGACGTCGGGCTTGAACACGTCGGCATAGCGCTGGCGGATGCGGCTGTTGAGGCCGTCGCTGGCAATCACGAGATCGGCCTTGTACTGCGCGGCAATCGCCTGGTCGTCCGTCGCGTCGGTTTCGAACACGAGGTCGACGCCCAGCGCGAGGCAGCGTTCCTGCAGGATGTTCAGCAGGCGCTTGCGGCCGATGCCGCAGAAGCCGTGGCCGCCCGAGCGCACCTGGCGGCCCTTGAAGAACACCTGGATGTCGTCCCAGTGATGGAACTCGTTGCCGATCAGCGCCGCGGTGTCGGCGTCGGCCGCCGCCAGGTTGCCGAGCGTCTGGTCGCTCAGCACCACGCCCCAGCCGAAGGTGTCGAAGGGGCGGTTGCGCTCCACCACCGTGATCTGGAGCGCGGGGTTGCGCGCCTTCATCAGCAGGGCGAAGTAGAGGCCCGCCGGGCCACCACCGATGCACAGGATGCGCTGGAGGTCCGCGGCGGGAGCGGGTTTGACCGGGTTGAGGCTGTTCATGGTTGAATAGTTTAGGCATAAACAATCTGATGTCAATGCTGTTTCGTAACCGGCGCCCGGATTTCCCCGGTGCGGACAGTCATGCAAACCCTTGTAAAAATCAATACCATGGGCTCCATGCAAAACTTGATACCCAAGATCGAGTCGCAGCTGGCTTCGCTGCCTGTCCCTATCGCGCTGGAACTGCCAGATGGCCGGCGCGTTGCCCAGGCCGGAGCCCGCGTCACGCTCGCTTTCAAGGAGTGGACGGTGCTGGCCAAGCTGGCCGCCCGGCAGGTGGGGGCCATCGGGGAAGCCTACGTCGAGGGCAAGGTGCAGATCGAGGGCGCCATGCGCGACCTGATCGATGCCACCGTCGGCATGCTGCCGGGCAACCCGGCCGAAACCGACACCGGCTGGTGGAGCCGCCTGCAGCACAGGGCCAAGTCGCATGGCTCGCATTCGCTGCGCAAGGACGCCGCCCAGGTCGAGTTCCACTACGACGTGTCGGACGACTTCTATGCGCTGTGGCTCGACCCGCGCCGGGTCTACTCATGTGCGTACTTTCGTACCCCCGAGCTGACGCTGGCACAGGCCCAGGAGGCCAAGCTCGACCACATCTGCCGCAAGCTGATGCTGCAGCCGGGCGAGCGCTACCTCGACATCGGCTCCGGCTGGGGCGGGCTGCTGCTGTGGGCGGCCGAGCACTACGGCGTCGATGCGACCGGCATCACGCTGTCGAAGAACCAGCATGCGCATGTGCAGCGCCTGATCGAGGAAAAAGGGTTGCAGGGCCGGGTGCGCGTCGAGCTGCGCGACTACCGCGAGCTCTCGGTCGAGCAGCCCTTCGACAAGATCTCCTCGGTCGGCATGTTCGAGCACGTGGGCGCGGCCAACATGCCGACCTACTTCCGCAAGATCCATGCGCTGCTGAAGCCGGGCGGCCTGGTCATGAACCACGGCATCACCTCGGGCGAGCTCAACTACCGCCAGCTCGGCGCCGGCATGGGCGATTTCATCGAGAAATACATCTTCCCCGGCGGCGAACTGCTGCACGTCACGCATGTGCTGCGCGAGACGGCGGCGGCGGGCCTGGAAATGGTCGACACCGAGAGCCTGCGGCCGCACTATGCGCGCACGCTCTGGGCCTGGTCCGACGCGCTCGAGGCGCAACTCGGCGCGGCGCTCGAGGTGCTGCGGCGCAGCGGCGGCCGGCAGGGCGAGAACGCGGAGCGCGTGCTGCGCGCCTACCGCCTCTACCTCGCCGGTTCGGCCATGAGTTTCGAACAGGGCTGGATCTCACTCCACCAGATGCTCGCCACCAGGCCCGACGGCAAGGTCGACCATGGCGTTTTGCGCGGGGCGCAATCGGTGTACCCTTTTGCCCGTGACTACATCTACAAGTGAGTGAACAACACCATGCTCTATCGTTTCAAGTCCCGCGCCGCTCCTGATTTCGTGATGCTCGAACTGCATGCACGCCAGTTGCTCGACATCGTCGGCAAATCCGCGGCACCGCAGGGCATCATCACGGTCGAGCAGATTCCCGCCGCCATTGCGGCCCTCGAGGCCGCCCTGGCGCGCGAAGGCAGCAATGCCCACAACAACGACGACTACGCGGTCGAGGGCCATGCCGCCGAAGCCGAAAGACAGCATGTCGGACTGCACCAGCGTGCAGCCCCCCTGCTTCACATGCTCAGGGACTCGAAGGCCGACAACAAGGACGTGACCTGGAGCACCTGAGGCGGGAGTCAGTCCACCTTTGCGCCGGAGTCTTTCACGACCTTCGCCCATTTCACGTGCTCGCTGGCAATCAGCTTGGTGAAGTCGGCTGGCGAATTGCCGCTCGGGATCGCCCCCTGGGCCAGCATCTTTTCCTTGATGGCCGGGGTGCCGAGCGACTTGGCCACTTCCTGCTGAATCCGGTTCACGATCTCGGGCGAGGTGCCGGCCGGCGCCAGCAGGCCGAACCACGAACTTGCCTCGTAGCCCTTGAGCGCGGGGCCGCCGGCTTCCTCGACCGTCGGAATGTCGGGCAGCGCGGGCGAGCGCTGCGCGCTGGTCACGGCCAGCGCCGTGAGCTTGCCGCCCTTGAGCTGTGCCATCGACGAGGGCAGGTTGTCGAACATCACGTCGGCATTGCCGCCCACCATGTCCAGCAGCGCCGGGCCCGAGCCCTTGTACGGGATGTGGGCCATGAAGGTGCCGGTCATGCTCTTGAACAGCTCGCCCGCCAGGTGGATCGAGGTGCCGCTGCCGCTCGACGCCATGTTGAGCTTGCCCGGGTTGGCCTTGGCGTATTTGATGAAGTCCTGCACGTTGCGGATGTTCAGCGCCTTGGCCTTGTCGGCGTTCATTTCCATCACGTTCGGCACGGCCGCCACCAGCGTGATCGGCACGAAGTCCTTGATCGGGTCGAAGGGCAGCTTCGGGTACAGCGCGCGGTTGATGCCGTGGGTGCCCACGGTGCCCATCAGCAGCGTGTAGCCGTCGTTCGGCGCGCGCGCCACGAGCTCGGCGCCCAGATTGCCGCCCGCGCCCGCGCGGTTGTCGACGATGAACTGCTGGCCGAAGGCCTTCGAGAGTTCCGGCGCGATGGCGCGTGCCAGGATGTCGGTGGTGCCGCCGGCCGCGAAGGGCACGACGATGCGTACCGGCTTGGTCGGCCAGGTGTTCTGTGCCCATGCGGTGGGCGCCATCAGGGCAACGGCTGCGACTGCGGAGGCCGCCAGCGCGGCCCGGCGATTCGTTTTGAAAGATAAGGTCATGCGCGCCTTTGTACAGGCGAACCGTCCTCGGCGCCGCGAGTGAAAACCCCGGTGACGCAGCCAGCGCTTCAGGTCACCTGCATCCGCTGTGAAAACCGCTCGCTGCGAAAGCGCTCCAGCACGAAGTCGACGAACACGCGCGTCTTCGGCGGCAGCAGCTTCTTGCTTGGGTAGTAGAGCCACACCGCACCCGCGTCGAAATGCCACTCGGGCAAGAGCCGCACCAACTCGCCGCTGCGCAGGCCGCGCTCGACGAAAGGCATCGGCAGCATGGCCGCACCCAGGCCCAGCAGCGCGGCCTGCGCGATGGCCTCGGGGTCGTTGAAGATCGCGCGCGGCCGCGGCAGCTCCACCGTGGTCTGCTGGCCGTTCGCATGCTGCAGCGTCCAGCTGCGCACGCGCCCGGTGGGCGAGGAGCGGCGCAGCAGGGCGTCCAACTGCGCCAGGTCGGCGGGCTGCGCAGGCAGCTTGCGTCCCGCCAGGTAGGCCGGCGAGGCCACCGCCACCACATGGATGCGCGACAGCTCGCGCGCCACCACGCCGGACGACAGCTCGATCCCACCGCCGATGGCCGCGTCGAAGCCTTCGCCCACCAGGTCCACCTGCTGGTTGTCGAAGTGCCAGTCGGGCAGGATGGACGGGTAGCGCGCGAGGAAGTCGCCCATCATCGGCAGCACGTGCTCGCGCCCKAAGGCCTGGCCCATGCTCACTTTCAGCGTGCCGGCGGGTTGGCCGTCGTCCTTGGCGATACCGGCCACCGCCTCCTGCAGCGTGGCGAGCGCGCCGCCGATCTGCGCCAGGAAGCGCTCGCCGCCCTCGGTCAGCGTGAGGCGGCGGGTGCTGCGCTGGAACAGCCGAACGCCCAGCCGCGCCTCGAGCCGGGCGACGTTCTTGCTGACGGCCGCAGGGGTCAGCCCGAGGCGCCGGGCAGCGGCCGAGAAGCTGCCGCCTTCCGCACTTTGCACGAAGGATTCGAGGTGATTGAGCGGTTCCATGGGCCCATTTTCTGTCTCATCTTCAACTTTGGGTTGAATTTGATTGCGACTGTTGATGGCTACCGCGAAGGGAATGAAATCCCGACACTGAAGGTCTTCTTCCTCCAACCGATCGGAAAAACACCATGGCTTCCACCACTTCTTCTTCCTCTCCCGTCCTGGCCGGCAAGGTCGCTTTCGTCACCGGCGGTTCGCGCGGTATCGGCGCCGCCATCGTGCGCCGCCTGGTGCGCGACGGCGCCGCTGTCGCCTTCAGCTACAGCAGCGCGGCAGCCCCGGCCGACGAGCTGGTGCGCAGCATCCAGTCCGAAGGCGGCCGTGCACTGGCGCTGAAGATCGACAGCGCCGACGCAACGGCGCTCACCGCCGGCATCGACGAAGCGGCCCGTGCGCTCGGCAAGATCGACATCCTCGTCAACAACGCCGGCGTGTACCTGCCCGGCACCCTCGACGACTTCTCGCTCGAAGACTTCGACAAGACGCTCAACGTCAACGTGCGCGCCGTGTTCGTCGCCGCCAAGGCGGCCTCGCGCCACATGGGTGAAGGCGGCCGCGTCATCAATATCGGCAGCACGAACGCCGAGCGCATGCCCTGGCCCGGCGGCGCCACCTATGCCATGAGCAAGTCGGCGTTGAAGGGCCTGGTGCAAGGTCTTGCACGCGACCTCGGCCCGCGCGGCATCACGGTCAACAACGTGCAGCCCGGTCCGGTCAACACCGACATGAACCCGGTCGACGGTCCGCACGCCGCCGCGATGCACGGCCTGATGGCGGTGGCCCGTCACGGGCACCCCGACGAAATCGCGGGCATGGTGGCTTACCTCGCCAGCCCCGAAGCGGCCTTCGTGACCGGTGCCAGCCTCAACATCGACGGCGGCTTCGCAGCCTGAGACCAGGCCGGCGAGCTCAGCCCAGCAGCTTCCTCGCCGCCGCGACGACGGCCTCGGCGCCAATGCGCGACTGCGCTTCCAGCACCGGCGAATAGCCGACCGGAATGCGCGGCGCGCCCAGCCGCGCGACGCGGCAGCCCGTGGCCTCCGCGGCGCTGGCAGCGATCTCGGCGCCGAAGCCCGCGGCCTGCACCGCCTCGTGCACCACCAGCAATCGCCCGGTGCGCGCGCAGGAGGAAAGCACGGTCTCACGGTCCCACGGCCACAGCGTGCGCAGGTCGATCAGGTCGACCGCAATCCCTTCGGCTGCCAGCGCATCGCAAGCCGCGGCACAGACCTGCATCTGCTTGCTCCAGCTCACCAGCGTGAGCGCATGGCCCTCGCGCACCCGCGCCGCCTTGCCGAGCGGCACGGCGATGTCTTCGTTCACCTCGCCGCGCAGGCCCCAGAGCGTCTTGTGCTCGATGTAGACCACCGGGTCGCCGCACTGCAGCGCGGCGCGCAACAGGCCATAGTTGTCCTGCGGCGTCGAGGGGCTCACCACCACCACGCCCGGCAGGTGCGCGAACCAGGCTTCGAGCGATTGAGAATGCTGCGCGGCCGAAGCGTCCCAGATGCCGCCCGGCATGCGCGCCACCAGCGGCACGCGGCCCTGGCCGCCGAACATGAAGCGGTTCTTGGCGGCCTGGTTCACCAGCTCGTCCATGCCGCAGAGCGCGAAATCGACCACGCGCATCTCGACCACCGGGCGAAGGCCCGCGAGCGCCATGCCCACGCCGGCGCCCATGATCGCGGCCTCGCTGATCGGCGTGTCGATCACGCGCTCGGCGCCGAAGGTCTGCTGCAGGCCCTTGTACTGGCCGAAGATGCCGCCGCGGCCCACGTCCTCGCCGAGCACGACCACCCGCGCATCGGCTTCCATCTCGCGCTGGATGGCGAGCGCGGCGGCTTCGGAATAGCTCAACTCCTTCGTCACCGCCATTGGCCTGCTCCGGTGGTCTGCACGTCGGTGAAGGCGGCGCTGGCGTCGGGCCAGGGCGCCGCGTCGGCGATGGCCAGCGCGGTATCGACTTCGTCGCGCGCCGCGTTCTCGATGGCATCGAGCGTGGCCGCCCGCACGCCGATCGATAGCAGGTGCCCGCGCGTGCGCGCGATCGGATCGGTTTCGAGCGCGGCGGCCAGTTCGGCCGGATCGCGGTAGGCCGCGAGATCGACCGACACGTGGCCTTTCACGCGGTAGGTCAGCGCATGCAGCAGGCGTGGCCCGCCGCCGCCGCGCACCTCGTTCACCAGCCGTGCGGCGGCTTCGTGCACGGCGAACACGTCGTTGCCATCGACTTGCGTCGCCGCGATGTCCATCGACGCAGCGCGGGCAGAGGCACCGTCGCCCGCCGTCATCGGCCCGCTCGCCGTGGTGGCGCTCCAGCGGTTGTCCTCGCAGACGAAGAGCACCGGCAACTCGTAAACGCGAGCCCAGTTCAAGGCTTCGAGAAAGGGGCCGCGGTTGATGGCCCCATCGCCGAAGAAGCAGACCGTGATGTCGTCACTTTTCTTCAGCAGCTTCTGCGCATGCGCCGCACCAACGGCAATCGGCAGCCCCGCCGCCACCACCCCGTTGGCACCCAGCATGCCGACCGAGAAGTCCGCGATGTGCATCGAGCCGCCCTTGCCGCCGTTGAAGCCCGTGGCCTTGCCGAACAGCTCGCACATCATGCGCGTGAGGTCCGCGCCTTTGGCCAGCGTGTGGCCGTGGCCGCGATGCGTGGAGGTGAGGTAGTCGCTCGCGCGCAGGTGGGCGCACACGCCGGCCGGCACGGCCTCCTGTCCGGTCGAGAGGTGCAGCGGGCCACGCACCTTGGCAGCGCCCGCGGCCTGCTGCCCATAGGCGCTCACCCCGCCCTGGCTCGCCGCTTCGGCGGCGTTCTCGAAGGCGCGGATGCGCACCATCGTGCGGTACAGCGCCTCGCCGGCGCCGGTGGGAATGCTCGGGTCCATCGATGTCTCCAGTGCTCTTTTTTGTGCACGCGATCATGCCCGAGGACACGCGGTGAGGCATTCGCGGAAGTGACCTTCGGCACTGGCGGCTCCCCCATCGTGCGACGTTAACCTCTGGCCCCATGATTCGTCTGCGCACCCTTCTTCTCTCCCTCGCCGGTGCCGTCGTGCTGGCCGCCGCCGGCTACCGCATCGTGACCTACACGAACCTCAACCCCGGCCGCGAGGTCGGCGCGGTGGTCGACGAATTCAACGGCGTGAAGGTCTACTACAACGGCGGCGTCAACCACGCCGAGGGCCGGAACCTGTCCCGCGACGGCTATAACCTGGGCATCAAGTACCAGTGCGTGGAGTTCGTCAAGCGCTACTACTTCGAGCGCTTCAACCACCGCATGCCGGACGCCTCCGGCAACGCGAAGGACTTCTTCGACGCCAACACGGCGCAGGGTGCGCTGAATCCGAAGCGGGCGCTCGTGCAGTACCGCAACGCCCAGTCCGAGAAGCCGCAGGTGGACGACCTCATCGTGTTTCCGCCCACGCTCTTCAATCCGTACGGGCACGTCGCGATCGTTGCCGGCGTGACCGAGCGCGAGGTCGAGATCGTCCAGCAGAACCCGGGGCCGTTCGCGGGCAGCCGGGCCCGTTTCGCCATGGATGCCGCCGACGGCCACTGGACGGTGGCGGGCGGCGCGTTCGGCTGGCTCCGGCCGGCCCCTTCCCTTACCCCGATTTCTCGCTGACCCGCCGCAGCCAGGGCTCGGGGAATTCCCGGATGCCAATCCTCCGCCTCTGATGGGATAGTTAGTTCGCCTTTCAAACTAACTAATTTCTTACTCGGCAGGAGAGACACCGATGCAACTGAAACACACCTTGGCCGCCATGGCCTTCGGCCTCACGGCCGTGAGCGCGCTGGCCCAGACCGTGGTCGGCGTGAGTTGGTCCAACTTCCAGGAAGAACGCTGGAAGACCGACGAAGCCGCCATCAAGGCCCAGCTCGAGAAGCTCGGCGCCAAGTACATCAGTGCCGATGCGGGCGGCTCGCCCGAGAAGCAGCTGGGCGACATCGAGGGCCTGATGTCGAAGGGCGCCAAGGCGCTCATCGTGCTGGCGATGGACAAGGACGCGATCCTGCCCGCCGTCACCAAGGCCACGCGCCAGAAGGTGCCTGTGGTCGCGTACGACCGGCTGATCGAGGCGCCCGGTGTTTTCTACATCACCTTCGACAACGTCGAGGTCGGCCGCATGGAGGCGCGCGAGGTCTTCAAGGTCAAGCCCAAGGGCAACTACGTGATCATCAAGGGCTCGCCGAGCGACCCGAACGCCGATTTCCTGCGCGCGGGCCAGCAGGAAGTGCTGGACGCCGCCGTCAAGAAGGGCGACATCAAGATCGTCGGCGACGAATACACCGAAGGCTGGAAGCCCGAGGTCGCGCAGAAGAACATGGAGCAGATCCTCACCAAGGTCGGCAACAAGGTCGACGCGGTGGTCGCGGCCAACGACGGCACGGCCGGCGGCGCGGTGGCGGCGCTCTCGGCCAAGGGCATCCGCGGCATTCCGGTGTCGGGCCAGGACGCCGACTTCGCGGCGCTCAATCGCATCGCGCTCGGTACGCAGACCGCCACCGTCTGGAAGGATTCGCGCGAACTCGGCCGCGAAGCCGCCAGTGCGGCCGTCGCGCTCGCGGCCGGCAAGCCGGTCGACAAGGCCGCGCCGTGGGCCGGCGGTGCGAAGAAGATCTCGCTCTCCTCGCGCCTGCTGACGCCGGTGCCGATCACGCGCGACAACCTCGACGTGATCGTCAAGGCCGGCTGGATCAAGAAGGACGAGCTCTGCAAGGGCGTTTCGGGTGCCAGCGCGCCCGCCGCCTGCAAGTAAACGGCCAGTCGTCCATCCGCGCAGTGCTGCGTCCGGCCGGCCTTTGCGGGCCGGTGAGGACGCGGTCGCGCATTCGTTTTGAGGGTGTCCCAAAAATGAGCAATTCAACTCCGGGCTGGTGGCGTCGCACCGGCATCGATCTGCGGCTGATCCTGATGTGCGTGCTGCTGGTCGCCATGGGGGTGGTCTTCAGCATCATGTCGGGCGGCGTGTTTCTCTCTCCCGAGAATCTCTACAACGTCGCGCAGCAGACGGCCGTGGTCGGCATCGTGTCGACCGTGATGGTGCTGATCATCGTGGCGCGCCACATCGACCTGTCGGTCGGTTCGGTGATGGGTTTCGTCGGGGTGCTGATCGCCTACCTGCAATACACCTCGGGCTGGTCGTGGCCCACGGCCTGCCTCGCAGGTCTTGCCGTGGCGCTGCTCGTGTCGATCTATCAAGGCTGGCTCACGGCGGTGCTCGGCGTGCCTTCCTTCGTGGTCACGCTCGGCGGCCTGATGTCGTTCCGCGGCGCGGCCTTCCTCGTGGCCGACGGCAAGACGCAGCCGGTGAACGACGAATTCTTCCAGCGCCTGGGCGGCGGCTACGACGGCGGCATCGGCACCACGGCGAGCTGGGTGCTCGCGGGGCTGGTCACGCTGGTGCTGTTCGGGCGCATGGTGCAGAAGCGCCGCGCGCGGCAGCACCACGACATGCCGACCGAGGCGCTGTGGCTCGACGTGTTGATCACGGCCGTGCCGGCAGCCGTGGTGTTCGCCTTCGCGGCGGTGATGAACAACTACCAGATCTCGTCCAAGACCGAAGCGCAGGGCATTCCGATCCCGGTGTTGATCTGGGCCGTGGTGGCGATCGTGCTGTCGTTCATCGTGCACCGCACGCGCTTCGGGCGCTATGTGTTCGCGATGGGCGGCAATCCCGATGCGGCGGCGCTGGTGGGCATTCCGGTCAAGCGCGTGACGCTGATGCTGTTCGCGCTGCTCGCGGTGCTGGTCACCGTGGCGGCCATCGTGTCGATTGCGCGGCTCAACGCCGGCACCAATTCGCTCGGAACGGGCATGGAGCTCTACGTGATCGCGGCGGCCGTCATCGGCGGCACCGCGCTCGCGGGCGGCAGCGGCTCGATCTTCGGCTCGGTGCTGGGCGCGCTGATCATGCAGTCGCTCGACAGCGGAATGCTGCTGCTCGACGTGCCGATCGGCAAGCGCATGGTGATCATCGGGCAGGTGCTGATCGTGGCGGTGGTGTTCGATGTGCTGTATCGCCGCAAGTTTGGGGAGAACTGAAATGGCCGACATCGACACCTCCAAGCCCCTCGTCGAACTGCGCGACATCCACAAGGCCTTCGGCGGCGTGAAAGCCGTGGACGGCGTGAGCGTGAACCTGTACCCCGGCGAAGTGGTTGCCCTGCTGGGCCACAACGGCGCCGGCAAGTCCACGCTCATGAAGATGCTCGCGGGTGCCTACCCCATCGATTCGGGCGACACGCTGATCGCGGGCGAGAAGGTCCACATCCGCACGCCGGCCGAAGCGCAGGGGCAGGGCATCGAGACCATCTACCAGACGCTCGCGCTCGCCGACAACCTCGACTCGGTCTCCAACCTTTTTCTCGGCCGCGAGAAGATGACGCGCTGGAACACGCTCGACGACCACTTCATGGAAGTGCAGGCGCGCAAGGTGTTCCACCGCCTCAACAAGAACTTCACCAACATCCGCGTGCCGGTGCGCCGGCTTTCGGGCGGCCAGCGGCAGGTGGTGGCGATCTCGCGCGCGCTGTATTTCAATGCGCGCATCCTGATCATGGACGAGCCCTGCGCGGCGCTCGGTCCGGAGGAAACCGCGATGGTCGGCGGGCTCGTGAAGCAGCTCAAGGCCGACGGCGTGGGCATCTTCCTGATCACGCACGACATGCCCGATGTGTTCTCGCTCAGCGACCGCCTCGCGGTGATGAAGAACGGCAAGCTGGTCGGCACCTACCGCACCGAAGACGTCACGGAAGACGAAGTGCTCGGGATGATCATCGCGGGCAAGCGCCCCGAAGGAAAAGAACAGGCGCATCACGCAGCGACCGCGGCCGTGGCGGCCTGATGCGCTTCGCGATATGAAGACGATCGGCGATCAGCAGTTGCTGAAGCGCATGAACCGCAGCGTGCTGCTGCGGCTGTTGCGCGCACAGCCCGGGCTTTCGCGCGCACGGCTCGCGAGCGAGAGCGGGCTCACGAAATCCACCGTGAGCCTGCTGGTGCGCGAACTGCTCGACGAAGGCTGGCTCAAGGAGTCCGATGCGGCCGTGGCCGATGGCCTCGGGCGCCCTTCGACGCCCCTGCAGATCAACGTCGGCGTGCGCGCCCTGATGGGCGTCGAGATCGCGGTCGAAACCGTGCGCCTCGTGTGCGTCTCGCTGCAGGGCGAGGTGCTGTACTCGGACACCCATGCCCTCAGCGACGGCTCGCCGGCCGGCGTGTGCGCGCAGGTTGCGCGCATGGCGGCGGCGGGACATCTGCACCTGAACGAACTCGGCCTGCGCCTGTCGAGCATCGGCGTGTGCGTGCCGGGCGCGGTGGACGATTGCACCGGCGTGGTCCGTTTCGCGCCCAACCTCGGCTGGCGCAACGTGAGCCTGCTGCCGGCGCTGGAGAAATCGTTTGCCGCGGCCGGCCTGCCCGGTGTCACGGTGCAGCTGCAGAACGACGCCGATGCGGCTGCGCTCGGCGAGTACGAGTTCGCCGCAGGCGAGGGCGAAGATCCGCTGATCTTCGTCAGCTGCGACGTGGGCGTGGGTGCGGGCGTGGTGTTGAACGACCGCCTCTTCACCGGCGCGCAGGGCATGGCCGGCGAGATCGGCCACACCATCCTCGAACTCGACGGCCCGCTGTGCTCGTGCGGCCGGCGCGGTTGCGCCGAAGCCTTCTTCGGCTCGCGCACGCTGGAGCGCCAGGGTGTGGACATGGCGCGCGCCGCAGCCTTCTTCGGCGTGCTGCTGCAGAACCTGTGGGTGACCTTCAATCCGCGGGCCATCGTGCTTGGCGGCAAGTCGTGCGCGGACCATCGCGGCTTCGCGCAGGCGGCGTTCGAGATGGTCAAGCACCATGCGGAGCGCGCCGGCATGCCGGCGCCGGACCTGCGCACCGCGCGCTATGAAGAGCTCGCGCCGGCGGTGGGCGCTGCCGCGCTGGCGCTGCACGAATACCTGCGGCCGCTGCAGCCCGATGCGAAGGCGCGCCGTGCGCGCGCACTGGCGCGCGCCATCGCCTGATCAGTTCGCCGCGGGCGTCGCGTCTTCGTCGCGCCAGCCGCGCAGCCGGCGATAGAGCGTCCCGCGCGAGACGTTCAGTTGCCGCGCCGCCTGCGACACGTTGCCGCCATGCACCGCGAGCGTTTCCTCGATCAGCTTGCGGCTGTGCTCGCGCAGCGTCTCGGCATGCGGCGCCTGCGCGGCGTCGTCCGCGGCCGCTGCGGCACCGATCTCGCCGGCAGCGCTTGCTATCGACATCGTCGTTGCCGCTGCCGAAGGTGCAGCGCCGCCCGGCATCGCCACCGCATGCCGGAAGTCCACGCCGTCCGCGCCCTTCAGATGCGCCTGCACCCACACGCCGAGCCCGCTGGCCAGCCGCAGCGGCTGCGCGGCTTCGCGCCGGCCGAGCCGCAGCAGGCTCGCCAGATCGTGGCCCAGCAGGCATTCGACATCGCGTTGGTCCGCCGCCTCGGGCAGCCGGCCGAGCAGCCGCGCACCGGCGTTGTTGAGCCAGGCGATGGTGCCGTCGGGCGCAATGCCGGCCAGCGCCTCGAGCGGCGTGCCGAGCAGCGTCGGGCTTGCCTGAAAACGCAGGATCAGGTGGTCGCGCGACTGCGCCTGCAGCAGCCGGTTCTCGATGGTCGTCGCATAGAGCGACACCATCGACGCCGCATCGAAGCCGAAGCGCCGCGCCTCCACCGTGAGGTCGAGCACGCCGGCCAGCCGGCCCGTCACATCGCGGATCGGCGCCGCCGCGCACTGCATCTCGCGCAGCACGTCGAAGTAGTGCTCGGCGCCGTCGACGGTGCAGGCCTGCCCGGTGCTCGCCACGATGCCGGGCGCCGTGGTGCCCACGATGCGCTCCGAGATGTTCACGCCCACCCTTGCGGTCTTTCGCAGCACCGGCTGGTGCGCCGCGGCCGGCTGGTGCGTGACGTGCACCACCACGCCCTCGCGGTCGGTCAGGATCACACGGCAGTCGGTGCCGGCGAGCGTGTTTTCCATCTGCACGAGCTCCTGCCGCGCCACCTCGAGCAGCTCGCGGTTGCGCGCGAGCGTGGCGTGCAGCCGGCTCGGCGTGACCGCATCGAAGGGCACGATGCGCTGCCGGTCGGTGTGGGTGCGGCTGCAGCGCATCCACGACTGCAGCACCGCCTCGCCGATCAGGCCCGAGGGGCGCACGCCTTCCTCGAAGAACTGCCGCCGCGCGAGCGCCACGCGCTGTGCCGGCGTGCTGGCGAAGAGTTGGCGCGGCGCATCCGCCGTGCCGAGCCTGTCGAACTTGTCGAACTTGTCGAGGGCCATGGTGTTCGATGCCTCTCAGGGTTCGGGAACCTCAGCGAATGTGTTCCGCAATGGAACAAGGCTCGATTGGGGAAATCCCGGGGGTGAATGCCGGGGCCGCGCGAACGATCCTTGGGCCACAAGGAGACCTGCGATGAAAAAAATCACCACCGGGCTGCGCATGCTGGCCGGCGCATTGTTGTGCCTGGGCGCATCGACGGCCATGGCCCAGGGTTCACAGGATCGCGCCGCTGCGGCCGCGAAGAAGGTCGATGGCAACTTCGTGCGCGCCAACGCGGCGCAGAAAACACCCGACTGGCCCAGCATCGGCCTCGACTACGCCGAGTCGCGTTTCAGCAAACTCGACCAGGTGAATGCCGGCAACGTGAAGCAGCTCGGGCTGGTCTGGTCGTACAACCTCGAATCGACGCGCGGCGTGGAAGCCACGCCGCTGGTGGTCGACGGCATCATGTATGTCACGGCCTCGTGGAGCGTGGTGCATGCCATCGACACGCGCACCGGGCAGAAGCTCTGGACCTTCGATCCGCAGGTCGACAAATCGAAAGGCTTCAAGGGCTGCTGCGACGTGGTGAACCGCGGCGTGGCACTGTACGAAGGCAAGGTCTACGTGGCCGCCTACGACGGCCGCCTGATCGCGCTCGACGCGGCCACGGGCCAGAAGGTCTGGGAGAAGAACACCATCGAGGGCCAGAAGGGCAGCTACACCATCACCGGCGCGCCGCGCGTCTTCAAGGGCAAGGTCATCATCGGCAACGGCGGCGCCGAGTACGGCGTGCGCGGCTACGTCACGGCCTACGACGCGAAGACCGGCGACCAGAAGTGGCGCTGGTTCGTGGTGCCCGGCGACCCGGCCAAGCCCTTCGAGGACGAATCGATGGCGCGCGCCGCCAAGACCTGGGACCCGTCGGGCAAGTACTGGGAAGCTGGCGGCGGCGGCACCGCCTGGGACAGCTTTGCCTTCGACCCCGAGCTCAACCTGATGTACGTGGGCACCGGCAACGGCTCGCCCTGGGCACACAAGGCGCGCAGCCCCAAGGGCGGCGACAACCTCTACCTCGGCTCGGTGGTCGCGCTCAACCCCGACACCGGCAAGTACGTGTGGCACTACCAGGAGACGCCCGGCGACAACTGGGACTACACCTCCACCCAGTCGATGATCCTGGCCAACGTCAAGCTCGGCGGCAAGGCGCGCAAGGTGCTGCTGCATGCGCCGAAGAACGGTTTCTTCTTCGTCATCGACCGCACCAACGGCAGGTTCATCTCGGCGAAGAATTTCGTCGAGGTGAACTGGGCCACCGGCTACGACAAGAATGGCCGGCCCATCGAGATCGCGGCCGCCCGCCAGAACGACAAGCCCGGCGACAGCATTCCCGGCCCCTTCGGCGCGCACAACTGGCACCCGATGTCGTTCAACCCGCAGACCGGCCTGGCCTACCTGCCCGCGCAGAACGTGCCGATCAACCTGATGGACGACAAGGACTGGAAGTTCGACCAGAACGCGCCGGGCCGCCCGCATGCCGCGCTGGGCTGGAACACCGGCATGTTCGCCAACGTCGAGCCGCCCAAGGGCAAACCTTTCGGCCGGCTGGTCGCGTGGGACCCGGTGGCGCAGAAGGAAGCCTGGGGCGTCGACTACGCATCGCCGTGGAACGGCGGCACGCTCACCACCGCCGGCAACCTCGTGTTCCAGGGCACGGCCGACGGCCGCCTCGTGGCCTACAACGCGAAGACCGGCGAGAAGCTGTGGGAAACGCCCACGGGCACCGGCGTGGTCGCGGCGCCTGCCACCTACGTGGTCGACGGCAAGCAGTACGTCTCGGTGGCCGTGGGCTGGGGCGGCGTCTACGGCCTCGCGCAGCGCGCCACCGAACGGCAGGGCCCGGGCACGGTCTACACCTTCGCGGTCGGCGGCGCGGCCAAGATGCCGGACTTCGTGCAGTACCGCATGGACAAGCTGGTGCAGGGCGTGAAATACGACCCCGCCAAGGTCCAGGCCGGCACCATGCTCTATGTGAGCAACTGCGTGTTCTGCCACGGCGTGCCGGGCGTGGACCGCGGCGGCAACATCCCGAACCTCGGCTACATGGATCCGGCCTACATCCAGAACCTCGACAAGTTCGTGCTCAACGGACCGGCCACGGCGCGCGGCATGCCCGACTTCACGGGCAAGCTCTCGGGCGAGGACATCGAGAGCATCAAGGCCTTCATCCAGGGGACGGCGGACGCGATCCGGCCGAAGTAAAGGTCTGAGGGGGTTGCGGTGCTGCGTGCAGGGGCAGGAGAAATTCGGGGCATGTGCGAATGACACCGGGTACTCCCCTCCGCGAATGTCCCCCGCTTCGCTCCTCCTTTATTTCGCTGCGGGGAGCACCCGATGCCATTTGCACCTGGGCACGCTCTGGGTGCTTTGCTGATCAACGACCGCTCTGCACAGCGCTCATGTCGGCGGTGTGCTCCCTGCAGCGGCGCTTCAACACAGTCCCAAATAGACAGCGACCGTTCAGCCCGCGAGCCGCAGTTCGTGGATCAGCCCGGCCACGTTGCCCACCTCCAGCTTGTCGTAGATCGCCTGGATGTGGTTGCGCACGGTGGCCGGCGAGCGGTTCAGGATGGCCGCGATGTCCTTGTGCGTGTCGCCGCGTGCCAGCAGCTCGGCCACCGTGTGCTCGCGCGGCGTGAGGCTGTCGGCGCGGCAGCGCTTGCGGATGCTCAGGAACAGCAGGCGCTGTTCGAGCCGGTACGACATCGCGACATGCCGGCCCAGGTAGGCGGACTGCACCGTCATGAAATGCTCCAGCAGCGGCTGCGGCAGCACCTGGCGCGGCCAGCTCGCGAATTCTTCCTGCATCAGCGCGACGAAGCTCACGTCGCAGTGATAGATCGCGCCTTTCAGGTCGGCGATGGCTGCGCCGCGGGGCTGCGTGCCAGAGGCCGGCGCGAGCGTCCGGTCCAGGTGCATCACGCGGTTGAGCGCCAGCGCCTGCATGAGGTGCGGCGACAGGCTGGCCAGCAGGTGCTCTTCCTCGGGCTTGCAATGCGCCTCGGGATCGGTGCGGAACAGCGAGACCCACTGCAGGAAGTTGGACCGCGGGTCGCTGGCCACCGTGATGAAGATGTTGTTCTGTTCGTAGCGCCGCAAAAAATCCAGGAGCGGCGCTTCCTTCTGCGCGCCGAACCAGCTCGCCGAGTTGAAGCCCCCCGTGTCGTGTGCCTTGCCGAAGAGGCTCGCCGCGGCGGAGTCGAGGTGCTTGTGATGCTCGTACTCGAGCATCATTTCCGGCGCCTTCTCGTGCAGGTGCAGCGTGCGCACGTCGATGCCCTCCGCAGCCGTGGTGGCCGTGCCCCACATCGATGAGTCGAAAGGCAGCACCGGCTTGATGAGGTCGAGCGCGGCGTCCTGGAACGCGACGATCGGCAGCTCGTGCGAGAGCCGGTAGAGCTGCAGCAGCAGCGTGCTGAAGTCCTCAAATGCAGCCGGTTTTTTCATCGAAAGCCGTTTTCTCCTGCATCCGCGAAATGCGCCATCCCATGTCCCGGTGATTTCCGGTGACCGGACGGTAACCCGTCGAGGCGTTTCAAGAATGGTGCATTTGCATCATTTGTTTTCGAAAAACTGAAAGCTATTGTTTGCGGAACCTCCAGTTGCGCGAGGCCAACCCTTTTTCGAAGAGCCCAGACATGCACCCCTACATCCAGAAAATTCCATGTGCCTTGTCCGTCATGACCCTTGCGCTGCTCGGCGCATGCGGAGGTGGCGGGGGCGGCGGCGGAGGTGGCTTCGGCGGCCTGCCGCCCATCTCGATCGGCGGCGGCGAACAGCCTGCGGCTACCACGCTGAGCGGCACGGTGGCCACCGGCGCTGCGTTCGCTGGCGCCGTGCTCACGGTGTTCGACCAGACCGGCGCCAAGGTCTGCGAAGTGACCACCACGACTGAAGGCACCTACAGCTGCACGCTGCCCGCCGGCACCAAGGCGCCGCTGGTCATCCAGGCCGTGCGCGACGACCTGACGCTCTACAGCACCACCGCCAGCACCGCGACCGGCACGACCAACGTGACGCCGCTGACCACCATCATCGTGGCGCAGCTCTCGCCCAACGGCGACCCGTCGAAGCTGGCGGCCGCGATCCGGGCCGACGCCGGCGCCGTCACCGCCGGGTCGATCGGCGACCAGGTGGCGAAGCTCGTTGCCGCGCTGCAGCCGCTCTTGACCGCGCTCAACCTGAGCATCGACCCGATGAGCGGCGAATTCCAGGCCAACGGCACCGGCCAGGACCGCGTGCTGGACTCGATCAACGTGTCGGTGCGCCCGGACGGCACGGCCTCCAACATCGAGATCACCGTCAAGGCGCTGCCGACCGGGGACGAGAGCGCGCCGGTGTCCATCGTGTTCCGCAGCGGCGATGCCACCATCGCACCCCTGCCTGCGCTCGACACCGCAGCCCTGGTGCAGCCGCCGACGCCGGCGATGGTGCAGGCGCTGCTCGACCGCATCAACGCCTGCTATGCGCTGCCGCTCACCGAGCGCGTCGACAGCCCGCTCGAATCGGACGGCAACGCCTTCGGCAGCGCCGCCAACGTGGTCGCGCCCGCCTGCCGCACGCTGTTCGTGGGCGATGACCCGGCCAGCTTCGTGTCGGCCGGCGCACCCATCGGCCGCGTGAGCGGCCAGCGCCGGAGCTTCGAGAGCCTCTTTCGCGCCGGCCCCACCCACCTGAAGCACGACCGCGGCAACTTCGAATATTTCTACGCGAACCGCGACATCGCGCTGACCTACCGCTGGACCGACGCTCTGGGCAACACCGACAACGACGTGTTCAACGCGAAGATCGTGGACGGCGCACTGAAGCTCACCGGCAACGGCAACACCTACCGCGCCTTCGTGCGGCCGCAGCTCGACAAGAAGGACTACCTGAAGCACCAGAATCTGGTCTTCCACTCGGTCGGCTACACCCTCTCGATCGACAACGTGCGCGACGGCAACGGCGACCCGATCCTTTCGAAGGTGGTGGCGACGACCGCTTCGCTGCCGGGCACGGAACTGGTTCTGGTGCCGAGGACCGGCTTGAACTCGCTCGTGCTCACCCCGGACGGCACCGCCGGTTCGGCCCTGAACTCGCCGGTCTGGCGCATGTCCGCACGCTACCTGGACCCGGCCCAGCCCGGCAGCCCGAGCGACTTCGAGAACGCCAACCTCTTCGCCACCCCGCCGTACACCGACGAGCAGCTCCGCAAGATCGCGGACCAGACGGTGTGGAAGCTGGAGTTCTTCCGCGCGGACGGCGCAACGCCGAACGTGGTCCAGTACGTGCGCACTTTCTCCCGCGTGCCCACCATCGCCGAAGCCGTGCAGACGCCGATGGTCGAGCTTGTGCCCGCCATGCGCGCCGAACTGCTCTCGGGCAGCCAGGGCAGCGCGCGCGGGATCGTCTTCGGGGCCGTGGACCCGAGCGGTGCCGAGGCGAACAACGTCGACTTCAGCGCCGAAGGCGACCTCGACGCCTGGGTAGTGCCCAACGGCGCACTCGCGCCCACCGCGTTCAGCGTCTTCGGCAGGGCCCCCGGCGGCGGCGCGCGCTTCAACGAGACCGTCACCGTGCGCAGCATGGCCCGCAAGGCGATGGTCTACTGCCAGCCTGTGAGCCCTTCGGACGCGCACTGCGTACCGGCCAACAACAACAGCTGGCAATACGCCCAGGATGCCTCGATCAGCACCTTCGCCTTCACGGCACGCACCGCGCGCCAGGTCGACGTCCGCAAGAGCTTCGAGGCGTGGACGGTCACGCTGCCCTGATCTGCCCTGATCTGCCTTGCTGTCACCGCCATGAAAAAAGCCGCCGGTCCCGAGGGCCGGCGGCTATTTTTCAGAGCAGGGGGAAGGTATCAGTCGGCGTACACGCCGGCTGCCTTGATGATCGGGCCCCACTTGGCGATCTCGGCCGCAACGAACTTCTTGTGCTCGGCCGGCTCGGTGCGCTTGTCGGTCGTGATCACCGCGCCCAGCGCTTCTTCACGCTTGATGAAGCCCGGGTCCTTCATTGCAGCCTTGACGGCTTCGTTGAGCTTCTTCAGCACCGGCGCCGGCGTGCCCTTGGGGGCGTACACGCCGTGCCAGATCGTGACTTCGAAGTCCTTCAGGCCCGATTCGGCCAGCGTCGGCAGGTCTTTCAGGGCCGGCGTGGTCAGACGCTTGCTGGTGGTCACGGCATAGGCCTTGACCTTCTTGGCCTCGATCTGCGACGTGGTATTGGTGGTCTGGTCGCACAGCAGGTCGATCTGGCCGCCCAGCAGGTCGGCGATGGCCGGTGCGGTGCCCTTGTAGGGAACCGGCGTCATCTCGACCTTGAGCGCGCTCTGGAACAGCAGGCCGCACAGGTGCGACGCGGCGCCCAGGCCGGCGTTGCCCAGGTTGATCTTGCCCTTGTTGGCGGCGATCCAGGCCGTCAGTTCCTTGTAGTTGTTGGCGGGCAGGCCGGGCTTGCCGATCAGCGTCATCGGCACTTCATTGACCATGCCGAGGTATTCGAAGTCGGTCTCGACGTTGAACGGCAGCTTGCGGTAGAGCGCCGGCATCGTCGACATGCCGATGTGGTTCAGCAGCAGCGTGTAGCCGTCGGGTGCGGCACGGGCCACCTTGGCGGTGCCGATGGAGCTGCCGGCGCCGGCGGTGTTGTCCACCACGATCGTGGTGCCGAGTGTCTTCTGCAGGGCTTCGGCCAGGTCGCGCGCGACGCGGTCGGTCGGGCCACCGGCAGAGAAAGGCACCACCAGCGTGACGGTCTTGCCTGCGGGGAAATCCTGGGCGTGGACGCCGACGGCGGCAGCGGCGAGCGCCGCAAGGGCAAGCAATTTCTTCATGGAGTCTCCGGGACGATTGAGTTTGAAAACGGCCGCGATCTTATAGGCTGACCGCCACCTGACGTATACCGAATAGCCCTTAGCCGCGTGCCGAAATCCGCCCTTTCCTGGGGCATGATCGGCGCTCGCAGATCGCGCCGGGAGGCGCGAAAAACAACCACAACACCGCAGGCCCCAGGGGCCGCATCGAGGAGGAATTTCCAATGGATCCGTGGGTCTACCCGCGCGAGCGCTGGCTCGGCAACATCACGCTCGCGCTCGGCGTGCTGATCTGGGCGCTGCTGGTGCTCGGCACCCTGGGCATCGCACTCGTCTACGTGCTGCTCGGCTTCATCGCCTACGTGTTCGCACAGTCGGCCGTCATTGCCTGGATCAAGGGCACGGCGGTCAAGCTTTCGCCCACCCAGCTGCCCGAGCTGCATGCACGCTTCCAGGCCTGCTGCGGCTACCTCGGCATCGAGCACCCGCCCGAGGCCTACCTGCTGCACGGCGACGGCATCTTCAATGCCTTTGCCACCCGTTTCTTCGGCCGCAACTTCGTCGTGCTGCTGTCCGACGTGGTCGACGCCATGGAAGCCCAGCCCGACGGCATCAACTTCTACATCGGCCACGAGCTGGGCCACATCCGGCGCGGCCACCTCACGGGCCATATCTGGCGCGCCCCGGTGCTCTGGCTGCCGCTGCTCGGCGCCGCCTACTCGCGGGCGCAGGAGTACACCTGCGACCTGCACGGCGCCGCCTGCTGCGAGCAGCCCGACTCCGCACCCCGCGCGCTCGTGGCGCTGGCCGCCGGCGCGCAGCAATGGCGCCATGTCGACCTGCAGCGCTATGCCGACCAATCGGCCGGCAACAGCGGCTTCTGGGCCTCGTTCCACGAGCTGATCGCCGGCTACCCCTGGCTCACCAAGCGCGTGGCGCGCACCATCGACCCGGCGGCCAGGCTGCCGAGCCGCAACCCGGTGGCCTACGTGCTTGCGATCTTCGTGCCCTACACCGGGCGTGCCGGGGGCGGCGCGCTGGCGCTGCTGGTCGTGGTGGCCGTCATCGGCGTGCTGGCTGCGGTGGGCATTCCGGCCTACCAGGACTACCAGTCGCGCACCATCGTCTCGCGGGCCTGGTCGGAGGCCGCGCCGGTTCGCGAAGCGCTCGGCAACCACTACAAGGAGAAGGAAGAGATTCCCGATTCCCTCACGGCCGCCGGTGCACCCGAAACACTGCCCGACGGATCGGCCCTGACGCTCGATTCCGACACGATGGTGGTGGAGGTGAATACCTCCAAGGGCACGCTGCGCATGGAGCCCTCGGCCACCGACGACGGCATCGCCTGGCACTGCGTGGCCCGCGACGACCTGCCGGAAAAGGCCCTGCCGGTCACCTGCCGCAAGTAGCGGCCACCCGGCCCAGCCGCTCGCTATCCCCGCACCGGGGGCGGCCCCGCGTACCGCGCGCGCGGCCGTATCAACTGCCCCGTGGCCTGCTGTTCGAGCGCATGGGCCGTCCAGCCGACGGTGCGCGCCAGCGCGAACAGTGCCAGCGGCGCATCCGCCGGCAGCTTGTGCACGGCCGCCAGCGCGGCCAACGCGAAGTCGATGTTCGCGGCTTCGCCCAGCAGTTTTTCGCCGGCGGCGCGCAGTGACGCGAATGCGGGCGGCAGCGCAATGACGGCGAGCAGGGCGGCGCAACGCGCGTCGCCATGGGGGTACAGCGGATGGCCGAAGGCCGCGAGCGGACGGTCGTGCCCGAGCCATTCGCGCACGGCGGCTTCGCTGCCCATCGCGTCGGCGCTGCGCACCAGCGCCTGAACCGCTGCCGCGGCGCCGCCGTGCAACGGCCCGGTCAGCGTGGACAGTCCCGTGAGCAGGCACGCCGCGAGCGAGGCGCCGGTCGATGCCGTCACGCGCGCCGCGAAGGTCGACGCGTTGAGCTCGTGGTCGGCCAGCAGCACCAGCGCGCGCCGCAGCACGTCGGCTGCGCGCGGACGGCGCCACGCCGCGGCGAGCCGCATGTGCAAGGGCGACGTGCGCGAAGGCGAGGGACCGAGCAGCGCATCGGCCAGCGTGCCGATCACCTCCGCGGCTTCGGCCTGCAGCACGCTGCGCGAACGGCCGCGCGAGGGCGGATCGGTCGCGGCGCGTGCCGCGAGTGCGAGCAGGCCCGCCTGCAACGGCGTGGCGCCCTCGGGGTGCGTGGGTACGGGCGCAGCGGCCGTGATGAAGTGCGGCGGCGCGCTCTCCCACAACAGTCCCGCGGCTTCTTCCAGCGTTGCATGCGCCGCCAGCACGCACGCATCCTGCCCGCGGTACCAGAGCCGCCCTTCGGCCACCGTGGACACGGCAGATGCCAGTACTGGCTCGCCCCACTGGATCGCCTCGCTCGCGACCGTCTCGCTGCTGCGCCGTCCGCGCGTGCGCGCCGCGATGCGCTGCACATCGTCGCGGTGATAGAGGCTGCGGCGCGGGTCCGACGCATCGGGTTTGGCGCGGATGCGGCCGCGGCTCACGCTGGCGTAGAGCGTCTGCGGCCGGACCTGCATCAGGGCCAGTGCCTCGGTGGCGGGGAGCCAGAGCGGTGCCTTCGTCATGTTGATGGAATAGATCAAGATTGACGTCAATATTAGCGTCGCCAGAATCAATGCCATCGTGGAAACCCAGGAGCAAAGAGCGATGAATGACGATGACGGCCTCGAAGGCGTGGTGGCCGCACACACGGTGTTGTCCGAGGTGGATGGCGCCGCCGGGCGGCTGGTGATCCGCGGCCACCAGCTCGACGAGATTGCGCAGCGCTGGTGTTATGAAGACGTGGTGGGGCTGCTGTTCCAGGGCTTCTTCGACACATTGCCGAATGCCTCCGCCCTGCGCACCGCGCTCGGCCGCGCCCGCCGCGAAGCCTTCGAGCGCCTGCAGCCCAACGACGACGCGGTGCTGCGCAGGCTGCCGCCCATCGAAGCGGTGCGCGCCCTGCTGGCACGGCTGCCCGACGGCGACGACCTGGCCACCGCGCTGCGCCTGGTTGCTGCGCCCGCGGTCTACACCGCCGCCGTGATGCGCTGGCGCCTGGGCGTGCAGGCCCTCGCACCCGATGAAGCCTTGCCGCAGGCCGCCGACATGCTGCGCATGCTGCATGGCCGCGCGCCCACGGCGGCGCAGACCGCCGCGCTCGACACCTACCTCGTCACCGTGTGCGACCACGGCCTCAATGCATCGACCTTCGCCGCGCGCGTGGTGGCTTCGACCGGTGCGGGGCTTGCGTCAGCGGTGCTCGCCGGCATCAGCGCGCTCAAGGGCCCGCTGCACGGCGGTGCGCCCGGCCCCGTGCTCGATGCGCTCGACGCCATCGGCACCGCGGCCAATGCGCGCACGTGGCTCGAAGCTGCCGTGGCCAGCGGCCAGCGCCTGATGGGCTTCGGCCACCGCATCTACCGCGTGCGAGATTCGCGCGCCGATGCGCTCAAGGGCGCGCTGCGCCGGCTGAGCAGCGAAGGCAGCGTCAACGCCGCGCGTTTCGAACTGGCGGAAGCGGCCGAGCAGGCCGCGCTGGCGATCCTGCGCGAGAAGAAGCCCGACCGCGCGCTCGAGACCAATGTGGAGTTCTACACCGCACTGCTGCTCGAAGCACTGGGCTTCGGCCGCGAGAGCTTCACCTGCGTGTTCGCGGCCGGCCGCGTGAGCGGATGGGTGGCGCATGCGCGCGAGCAGGTGAAGAAGGGGCGGCTGATCCGGCCGCAATCGGTGTACGTGGGGCCTGCACCCGAAGAGGCCGAGGCCGCGCTCGCGCACTGAGCGCCGCGCCCCGCGCCGCTACTTGTAGCTGCGCGCGTCCTCGATCACTTTGCCGTCGTTCGGCAAGCTGCCCGGCGCCACCAACTCGATGGTGCCGCGCAGCTTGGTCACTTCGCGCACCGCATCGGCAATGCGCGCATCGAGCCCGACCGGTGCGCCGGCGCATTCGAGCTTGAAGGTCATCTGGTCGTCGCCCATTTCGCCCGACACCACGAGGCGCGCGCGCTGGATCTCGGGAAAGCGCCGCGCGATCTCCGCCACCTGCGAAGGGTGCACGAACATGCCGCGCACCTTGGTGGTCTGGTCGGCGCGGCCGAGCCAGCCCTTGATGCGCTTGTTGGTGCGGCCCGTGGGGCAGGTGCCTGCGAGCACGGCCGAGAGGTCGCCGGTGCCGAAGCGCACCAGCGGGTAGTCGGGGTTGAAGCTGGTGACGACGATCTCGCCCACCTCGCCGTCGGGCACCGGATCGTTGGTGCCGGGGCGCACGATCTCGACCAGCACGCCTTCGTCGATCACCAGGCCTTCGCGTGCGCTGGTCTCGTAGGCGATCAAGCCAAGGTCGGCGGTGGCGTAGCACTGCGTGCCCTTCACGCCGTGCGCGGCGATCCAGTCGTGCAGGCTGGGCGGAAAGGCCTCGCCGGAAACGAGGGCCTTGGTGAGCGAGGGCAGCTTCTGTCCTTTTTCCTCGGCTTTTTCCAGCAGGATCTTCAGGAAACTCGGCGTGCCCGCATAGCCTTCGGGCTTCAGGTCGGCGATGGCTTCGAGCTGCTGTTCGGTCTGGCCGGTGCCGCCCGCGAACACGGTGCAGCCCAGGGCGTGCGCGCCGCTCTCCATGATCGAGCCGGCCGGCGTCATGTGGTAGCTGAAGCTGTTGTGAATGAGATCGCCGGTGCGAAAGCCGGCGGCATGCAGCGCGCGCGCCGTGCGCCAGTAGTCACGGGCTTCGCCTTCGGGTTCGTAGATGGTGCCGGGGCTTGCGAACACGCGCGGCATGCGCGGGCCGCGCACGATCGACGCAAAGCCGCCGAAGGGGTCGTCGGCGCGGCGCTGTTTCTGCAGGTCGAGCAGTTCGGACTTGCGCGTGACAGGCAGCTTCGCGAGCGCTTCGCGCGTCGTGATGTCGGCGGGTTTGACGCCGTCGAGAATCTTGGCGAATGCGGGCGCCGCGGTCTGCGCCTGCGTGATCTGCTTCGGCAGCGCGGCCAGCAGGTCGCGCTCGCGTTCGGCGGGGTCGCGGATTTCAAGCTTGTCGTAGTGGTCGGTCATGTCCGTACCCTTCATCTTTCAGTTCGGTTTTCCACCACGCTGGTGTGGGAACGTTCGGGGCGCTGTTGTTCAGGGCGCGTGCACAGGCCACCGGGTACTCCCCTCCGCGAATGTCCCCCGGGGGCTGCGCCCCCTCCTCCTTTATTTCGCTGCGGGGAGCACCCGATGCCCTGCGCACGATGGGCGCAGCGCTTGTGCGAGCCGATCAACAAGTGCTCTGAGCGATCACGCTGGCGGTGTGCTCTGCGCAGCGAAATAAAGGAGGAGGCCTGCGGCCCTAGGCCGCGCCGGGGGACATTCGCGGAGCAGAGCACACCGTCGGCGTGATCGCGCCCTGAAGTCAAGCCAGCCACCTCTTACGACGCTTGTAGCTTTTGACGTCGCGGAAGCTCTTGCGATCCGCACCGCCGACGCCGAGGTAGAACTCCTTCACGTCCTCGTTCTCGCGCAGGCTC
This sequence comes from Variovorax sp. P4_B10, assembly GCF_056402375.1. Taxonomy (NCBI): domain Bacteria; kingdom Pseudomonadati; phylum Pseudomonadota; class Betaproteobacteria; order Burkholderiales; family Comamonadaceae; genus Variovorax; species Variovorax sp. P4_B10. The sequence goes on from NZ_JBFUHN010000003.1 coordinate 185,353, forward strand.
TTGGCTTCGCCGTCCATCACGATGCGGCCGTTCTCCAGGATGTAGCCGTAGTCGGCATAGCGCAGCGCCATGTTGGTGTTCTGCTCGGCGAGCAGGAAGGTCACGCGTTCCTTGGTGTTGAGGTCTTTCACGATCTCGAACACCTCCTCGACGATCTGCGGCGCCAGGCCCATCGAGGGCTCGTCGAGCAGCACCATGGTCGGATTGGCCATCAGCGCGCGGCCGATGGCGCACATCTGCTGTTCGCCGCCCGAGGTGTAGGCGGCCTGCGAAGTGCGCCGCGTCTTCAGGCGCGGGAAGTACGTGTACACCTTCTCCAGCGTCTGCAGCACCGCGGCCTTGCCGTCGGTGCGCGTGTAGGCGCCGGTCATCAGGTTCTCCTCGATGGTCAGGTGGGCGAAGCAGTGCCGGCCTTCCATCACCTGGATCAGGCCGCGCTTGACCAGTTCGGAGGGCGACAGCGCCTCGATGCGCTCGCCGCGCAGTTCGATGGTGCCCTTGGTCACAGCGCCGCGTTCGCCCGCGAGCAGGTTGCTCACGGCGCGCAGCGTGGTCGTCTTGCCGGCGCCGTTGCCACCCAGCAGCGCCACGATGCCGCCCTCGGGCACCACGAGCGAGACGCCCTTGAGCACGAGGATCACGTGGTTGTAGATGACCTCGATGCCGTTGACGTTGAGAACTGTTTGGGTCGGGTTCATGGAACTGCGGCTTTCACTCTCTTTTCGGGAAACACCGCGGAACCGGCTTTGCCGGGCCGCTGGTGTTGCCCCCTGCAAGGGGGTTGGCGAAGCGACACGAAGTGCGCGAAGACTGGGGGTGAGCCTAGCTCTGGCAGTCGGCCGGCGTGCGCGCCGTGAGCTTCTTCTCGGCCGCGTACTTGGCCGCGGTCGACTTCACGAGCGGCTTGATGATCTGCTCGTCGGCCTGCAGCCAGTCGGACGTGAACTTCCACGCCTTGCCGTCCCAGGTGTGGATGCGCGCCCAGGCCGCGCCCATGTGGTCGGTGCACGAGGTGCTGATCGGGCGCATCACGCCGGCAAAGCCCAGGCCGTCGAGCTTGGCTTGCGTGAGGTTGAGGTTTTCCAGCCCCCAGCGCACCTGCTCGCCCGTCATGACCTTGCCCTTGCCGAAGCGATCCTGCGCGGCGCGGATGCCCTCCACGCCGAGCATCGCGCTCATGGCGCCGCGCATGTAGAGCACCTGTCCCACTTCGTCCTTCGGGCCGGTGCCCTGGTTCTTGTCGTGCAGCATGGCGAGCACGTCCTTCACGAGCTTCGACTGCGGCTCGGCACCGTGCTGCATGGTCACGGCGTTGTAGCCCTTGGCGCCGTCGCCCACGTCCTTCACGTCGGGTTCGGCGCCGGCCCACCACACGCCGTACATCTTTTCGCGGGCGAAGCCGGTGGCCTGCGCTTCCTTGATCGCGGTGGAGTTCATCACGCCCCAGCCCCACAGCAGCACGAAATCGGGCCGGGCCTGGCGCACCTGCAGCCAGGTGGCCTTCTGCTCGACGCCGGGCGCCGTCACCGGCAGCAGCTGCAGGTCGAAGCCGTGCATCTTCGCGCGTTCCTGCAGCAGCGGGATCGGCTCCTTGCCGTACGGGCTGTCGTGATAGATCAGGGCGATCTTCTTGCCCTTGAGCTTGTCGAGGCCGCCTTCCTTCTTGGCGATGGCCTGGATGATCGCGTCGGCCGCTACCCAGTAGGTGCCGGCGATCGGGAAGTTCCACTTGAACACCGTGCCGTCGGCGCTTTCGCTGCGGCCGTAGCCCACGGTCACCACGGGGATCTTGTCGACGGGGGCCTTCTCTGTGATGGCGAAGGTGGCGCCGGTGGACAGCGGCTGCACCAGGGAGGCGCCGCCGTTCTTGCCCTTCAGGCGCTCGTAGCACTCCACGCTGCGCGCCGTGTCGTAGCCGGTCTCGCATTCCTCGAAGGAGAGCTTCACGCCGTTGATGCCGCCACGCGCGTTCACCAGCTTGAGATAGTCGACATAGCCGTTGGCCCAGGGCGTTCCGTTCGGCGCGTAGGCGCCGGTGCGGTACGACAGCACGGGGATGAACTGCTCATTGGCCTGCGCGAACGCAGGGGCCGCGCCCGCCAGCGCGGATGCGATGGCCACGGCGAGTGCGAGTGATTTCAGCTTCATGGTTGTCTCCTGGTTTTGTATGGGAAAGTCACGCTCGAAAAAAGCATTGCTGTCTTCAATGAGGGAAGGGCCACAGGCGCAGCTTCTGCTTGCCCGTCGACCACAGCTTGGCCAGCCCGTGTGGCTCGACGATCAGGAACCACACGATGAGGCCGCCGAAGATCATCAGCTCGGCATGCGCGATGCCGACAGTCGAGATCTGTGCGCCGAACCAGCCGGCGATGACCGGCAGCGCCTGGTTCAGCACGATCGGCAGCACGGTGATGAAGGCCGCACCGAAGAAGGCCCCCGTGATCGAGCCGAGCCCGCCGATGATCACCATGAAGAGCAGGCGGAACGACTGGTCGACCGAGAACGCCGCCGGTTCCCAGGCGCCGAGGTAGACAAAGGCCCACAGCGCGCCGGCCACGCCGATGATGAACGAGCTGACCGCGAAGGCGCTGAGCTTGGCGTACATCGGACGGATGCCGATCACCGCGGCCGCCACGTCCATGTCGCGGATGGCCATCCACTCGCGGCCGATGGCGCCGCGCACCAGGTTCTTGGTCAGCACGGCGACCACCACCAGCACCGCCAGGCAGAGCAGGTACTTGCTCGCGGCGCTCTCGATCGGCCAGCCGAAGACCTGCAGATTCGACACCGACACCGAGCCCGAGGGCGTGTCGAGCGTGAACCACTTGATGCGCAGGAACATCCAGTCGCTGAAGAACTGCGCGGCCAGCGTCGCGACCGCGAGGTAGAGGCCCTTGACGCGCAGGCTGGGCAGTCCGAACAGGATGCCGAACAGCGTCGCGCACAGGCCGCCCAGGATCAGCGCGGGAATCAGCGGCAGCCCCGGGAAGCGCACGAAGAAGTTGTAGGCCCCGTAGGCTCCTACCGCCATGAAGGCGCCCGAGCCCAGCGAGATCTGCCCGCAGTAGCCCACCAGCACGTTCACGCCGAGCGCCGCCAGCGAGATGATCACGAAGGGAATCAGGATCGCCCGCATCAGGTAGTCGCTGGCCAGGAAGGGCACGACCGCGAACGCGAAGATCAGCACCAGGCCGATCGCCACGCGGTCCTGCAGGATCGGGAAGACCTGCTGGTCGGCGCGGTAGCTGGTCTTGAACTGGCCGTTTTCTCTGTAGAACATGTTCAGACCCGATCGATGATTTTTTCGCCAAACAATCCTTGCGGCCGGAACAGCAGGAACACCAGCGCCAGCACGTAGGCGAACCAGATCTCGATGCCGCCGCCCACGTACGGGCCCAGGTACACCTCCGACAGCTTCTCGCCGACGCCGATGATCAGTCCGCCGATGATGGCGCCCGGCACCGAGGTGAGGCCCCCGAGGATCACCACCGGCAGCGCACGCAGCGCCACCGTGGTGAGCGAGAACTGCACGCCCAGCTTGCTGCCCCAGATCATTCCGGCCACGAGCGCCACGACCCCGGCCACGCACCAGACGATGACCCAGATGCGCGTGAGCGGAATGCCGATCGACTGCGCGGCCTGGTGGTCGTCGGCCACCGCGCGCAGCGCGCGGCCGGTGCCGGTCTTCTGGAAGAACAGCGAGAGCAGCGCCACCAGCGCGGCCGCGATCGCGGCGGCGTAGAGGTCTTCCTTGTTGATCAGGATGCCGCCCTCGAACACCGAGCCGAGCAGGAAGATCGGGTCCTTCGGCATGCCGATGTCGATCTTGTAGATGTTGCTGCCGAACAGGGTCTGGCCCGCGCCGTCGAGGAAGTAGGCGATGCCGAGCGTGGCCATCAGCAGCGTCGCGCCTTCCTGGTTCACCAGATGGCGCAGCACGAGCCGCTCCACCAGCCATGCCACCGCGAACATCACCAGGCCCGCCATGGCGAAGGCCGCGCCGTTGGCGAACCAGCGGTTGTCGATGCCGGTCCACATCGGGATCCACTCGGCGAAGCGCGCCATCGCGAGCGCGGCGAACAGCACCATCGCGCCCTGCGCGAAATTGAACACGCCCGAGGCCTTGAAGATCAGCACGAAGCCGAGCGCCACCAGCGAATACAGCATGCCCACCATGAGGCCGCCGAAGAGGGTTTCGAGAAAGAAGGCCATCAGTGTTCGACCCCGAGGTAGGCACGGATCACGTTTTCGTTGCTGCGCACTTCGTCGGGCGTGCCGTCGCCGATCTTCTTGCCGTAGTCGAGCACCACCACGCGGTCCGAGATGTCCATGACCACGCCCATGTCGTGCTCGATCAGCACGATGGTGCTGCCGAATTCGTCGTTCACATCGAGGATGAAACGGCTCATGTCCTGCTTCTCCTCCACGTTCATGCCGGCCATCGGCTCGTCGAGCAGCAGCACCTGCGGCTCCATCGCGAGCGCACGGCCCAGGTCGACGCGCTTCTGCAGGCCATAGGGGAGCTGGCCCACCGGTGTCTTGCGATGCGCCTGGATCTCCAGGAAATCGATGATCCGTTCGACGAACTCGCGGTGCCTGGTTTCCTCGCGCTCGGCCGCGCCCCAGCGGATCGCCTGCTGGAAGATGTTGGACTTCATGCGCAGGTTGCGCCCCGTCATGATGTTGTCGAGCACGCTCATGCCCTTGAAGAGCGCCAGGTTCTGGAAGGTGCGCGCCACGCCCATCTCGGCCACCTGGCGCGAGTTCATGTGCTTGAAGGTGTGGCCGCGGAAGGTGATGGAGCCCTGCTGCGGCCAGTAGACGCCGTTGATGCAGTTCAGCATCGAGCTCTTGCCCGCGCCGTTGGGGCCGATGATGGCCCGCACCTCGTGCTCGCGCACGTCGAAGCTGATGTCGGTGAGCGCCTTCACGCCGCCGAAGCTCAGGGAGATGTTCTGCACGTCGAGGACGACGTCGCCGATTTTTCTGCTGCTGTTGCTGCTCATGCCGCCGCCTTCACGATGGGGAAGGTCCTGGCCTCGACGATCTTCAGCGTGGCGTTGACCACGCCGGTGCGCCCGTCCTCGAACTTGACCTGGGTCTCGATGTACTGCTCGGTCTTGCCGCCGTAGAGCGCACTGACCAGCACCGCGTATTTCTCGGCGATGAAGCCGCGGCGCACCTTGCGCGTGCGGGTGAGCTCGTCGTCGTCGGGGTCGAGCTCCTTGTGCAGCACCAGGAAGCGCGCGATCTGCGTCTCGCCCATGCCGTCCTCGGACGCGAGGTCGGCATTGACCTTGGCGATGCACTCGGCGATGAGTTCCAGCACCTCGGGCTTGCCGGCCAGGTCGACGTAGCCGCCGTAGGCCAGGCCGCGCCGTTCGGCCCAGTTGCCCACGGCCTCGAAGTCGATGTTGATGGCCGCGCAGACCTCGTCGCGCCCGTTGCCGAAGCACACGGCTTCCTTGATCTGCGGGAAGAACTTGAGCTTGTTCTCGATGTAGTTGGGCGCGAAGATCGCGCCGCTCACGAGCCGGCCCACGTCCTTCGCGCGGTCGATGATGCGCAGGTGGCCTTCGCTGTCCAGCACGCCGGCATCGCCGGTATGGAAGTAGCCGTTGGCGTCCAGCACCTCGGCGGTGGCGTCGGGGCGCTTGTAGTACTCCTTGAGCACCGACACGCCGCGCACCAGCACTTCGCCGTCGTCCGCGATCTTCAGTTCGATGCCCGGTGCCGCGGTGCCGACCGTCTGCAGCTTGACCTTGCCGTCCTGCTGCAGGCACACGTAGGCGCAGGTTTCGGTCTGGCCGTAGAACTGCTTCAGGTTCACGCCGATGGAGCGGTAGAAGCGGAACAGGTCGGGGCCGATGGCCGCGCCGGCCGTGTAGGCCACGCGGATGCGGCTCATGCCCAGCACGTTGCGCAGCGGTCCGTAGATCAGCAGGTTGCCCAGGCCGTACATCAACCGGTCGCCCGTGCTCACCGTCGCGCCGTTCAGGATGTCCGCGCCCACGCGCTGCGCCAGTGCCATGAACTTCGCGTACAGCCAGCGCTTGGGCGCGGCCGCGTCTTCCATGCGGATCGATACGGCCGTGAGCAGCCCTTCGAAGGTGCGCGGCGGGCCGAAGTAGTAGCTCGGCCCGATCTCGCGCATGTCGTTCATCACCGTCTCGGACGACTCGGGGCAGTTGAGCGTGAAGCCGCCCACCAGCCATTGCGCCACCGAGAACAGGTGGTCGCCCACCCACGCCATCGGCAGGTAGCTCATGATGTTGTCGCCGGGGCCGAGCTTGTCGGTCTCGACGCCGCCGCGGCCCGCCGCGATGAAGCTCGCATGCGTCTGGCACACGCCCTTGGGGCGGCCTGTGGTGCCCGAGGTGTAGAGGATCACGCCGACATCGGTGGCCTCGCCGCTCGCCACGGCGCGGTCGTAGTGGCCGACGTTCGCCTTGTCGAAGGCCCGGCCCAGCTCGCGCAGCTGCTCGTAGCTCATGAGCCCGGGCTGGTCGTAGTGGCGCAGGCCCTTGGGGTCGTCGTAGATGATGTGGCGGATGCTGGGCTGCTTGCCCGTCTGGAGCTCGCGGCACTCGAGCAGCTTGTCGACCTGCTCCTGGTCTTCGACGATCACGAACTCGACGGCCGCGTCCTGCAGCATGAAGACCATCTCGCTGGCCACCGCGTCCTGGTAGAGCGGCACCGGCACGCCGCGCAGGCTCTGCGCGGCGACCACCGCCATGTACAGGTGCGGCCGGTTGGCACCGACGATCGCGAGGTTGTCGAAGGCCTTGAAGCCGAGGCTCGCGAGGCCGCAGGCCATTTCGCGCACCTCCTGCGCCACGGCGTTCCAGGTCCAGGTTTGCCAGATGCCGAGGTCTTTCTCGCGCACGGCGGGCGACTCGGGCTGGGCCTGGGCGTGCGCGAGCAGCAGACGGGGGAAGGTGGGGGCGGTTGTTTGCACAGTGGGCGGATCGTAGGTCTCACTTTGACGCCCGGGTGTCGTTCCAACGACAATCCTAGGGACACTACTCCCCGGAGTTTCCCGATGCCTTACGGCCATCCCACCCACAGCGTGCTCGGCGGTTCGATCAAGGACCGCGTGCGTCCCGCCAATGCCGCCGAGCTCGGTGGCATCCCCTGGCTGCCCACGCTCACGCCCACCGAGCGCCGCCGCGCCGAAGCCGCGCTGGTGGTGGGCGAAGCCGAGCCCGGCGACCTGGTCTGCCGCGTCGGACGCTCGCCCACCTACTGGTTCGGCGTGGTCGAGGGCCTGCTCAAGATGAGCAACGACAACGCCGACGGCGGCTCGGTCACCTACACGGGCGTGCCGCCCGGCGGCTGGTTCGGCGAAGGCACGGTGATGAAGCGCGAGCCTTACCGCTACAACATCCAGGCGCTGCGGCGCAGCGTGGTGGCAGGGCTGCCGATCGAGAGCTTCCACTGGCTGCTGGACCACTCCATCGGCTTCAACCGCTTCGTGATGAACCAGCTCAACGAACGGCTCGGCCAGTTCATCGCGGCGCTGGAGATCGACCGGCTCAACAACCCCGACGCGCGCGTGGCACGCAACCTCGTCTCGCTGTTCAACCCGGTGCTCTACCCCGGCGTGGGCGAGGTGCTGCGCATCACGCAGCAGGAGCTGGCCTACCTGGTCGGCCTCTCGCGCCAGCGCGTGAACGAGGCGCTCAACGGCCTGTCGGCGCAGGGGTTGATCCGGGTGGAGTACGGTGGGCTGCGCGTGCTCGACCTGCCGGGCCTGCGCGCGACCGCGATGTCGAACAAGAAGAACACCTCACCGGAAACGGAAAAAGCATGACCCTCAAAGACCAGCTCCAGATCGTTCCCGCGGATGCGGAAACGGCCTTCATCCCGCCGCCCGAGGCACCGAAGGCGAAGACCGAAGACACCGGCCCGACGCTGCAGGAAGCCATCGAGCGCAACGAGGCGCTGACCGAGAAGATCGACGCCCTCAACGGCATCCTGGCCAAGCCGCTCAGCGAGATCCTTGCCGATCGCGAGAAGTCCGAAGAGGCAGCCCTGGCGTGGGACCGCTTCGGCGCGATGTGGATGCTCTCGCAGCGCGCCATGCGGCGCGTGGCGCTCGACCTCGCGGCGCAGGCCGGTGTCAGCGAAGAAGAAGTCGTCGCGCGTGCGATGACGCATGCCAACGCGGTGCTCAATGGCGCCGATGAAGTTGACCTCGGCGRCACCATCGCACCGGCGCAGCTGCAGCACATCGCGCGCCATCGGGCTTTCCTTCGAAAACAATTCCGTCCCGGCTGAGCCGCGAGGCTTTCGATACCCCTTAATCTCCCCGCCTTCGTTCAAGAAAGTTTTCCCGATGACCGCTTCCCACCTCACCCTGATCACCGGTGCCTCGCGCGGCCTGGGCCGTGCCATGGCCGAACAGCTGCTGCAAGCTGGCCATGTGGTGCTCGGCATCTCGCGCAAGCAGGACCCGCAACTGGCCGAGTTGGCCAAGGCGGCCGGTGCCGAACTCACGCAATGGGAGCAGGACCTGTCCGACCCGGTCGCCGCATCGGCACGTGTGTCGGCGTGGCTCAAGACCATCGACCCGCAGCGTTTCGACAGCGTGACCTTGATCAACAACGCTGGCACCGTGGGCAACCCCGCGCCGCTGGCCAGCGCCGTGGGTGCCGAGCTGTCGCTGGCCCTGCGCATCGGCCTCGAGGCGCCCATGCTGCTGACCGCCGCCGTGCTGGGCGCCACCCGCGAATGGCGCGGCGCGCGCAAGGTGCTGAACATCTCCTCGGGCCTGGGCCGCAACGCGATGGGCAGCCAGGCGCCCTACTGCGCGGCCAAGGCCGGCATGGACCACTTCTCGCGTGCTGTCGCGCTCGAGGAGGCGGCGGCACCGAACGGTGCGCGCACCGTCTCGCTCGCACCCGGCATTGTCGACACCGACATGCAGGTGCAGCTGCGCGCCGCATCGGCCGAAAATTTTCCGGACCGCACGCGCTTCGTGAGCATGAAGGAAGAAGGCCGGCTCGACAGCCCCGCCGCCGCGGCCGCCAAGGTGCTCAAGTACCTGGCGCGCGCGGACTTCGGCAGCCATCCGGTGGCCGACGTGCGCGACCCTGCCTGAAACGAAGGACACGCACGCCATGGCCACCGCAAAGTCGATCGACACCAACGACTACAAGCTCTTTCCGTCGCCGAGGAACGTGCACCGCGTCATCTTCGAACACCAGGTCTTCGTGCCGTATCCGTACGCACTGATCGTGATGGACGAGTTCTACTTCAAGGGGCGCTACAGCCTGTTCTCCGCCTGCCGGCTCAGCGACGGGAAGATGGGGCAGGTGGTGACCTTCGAGCTCGACACGGACGTCGACATCTTCAACACCAAGTTCGTGCCGGACTGAAGCGTACGCGTCGCTGACTTGTCCCCTCTCCCCTTGGGGAGAGGGCTAGGGTGAGGGTTGCGGCCCTCGCATACACACGGCTCTTGCGGATGGCGCCTATTTGCGTCCATCTTGATAAGGGTGGGTACTACAGCCTGAGCTACTTGGATTGGCGGCAAGCACAGTACGCTGGCCGTACATGAGCGAATCTTAGGAAGTTGGAGTACGGCCAAGAGCGGGCTCTCGTCACGCCCCTCAGTTTTGCTAACAGGCGGCTTTTCGCAATGATCGGACGTTGGGTAGAGTCAGCAAAAAGTCATGAACCAAGCCAATCCATACTGGGAAAACCTTGAGGCCGCGCTGGCCGACACGTCTGGGATCATCGTGCCCAAGGGTGAGGATGAGGCGACGTATTTTGAGAAGCTTCGGTCGAGCATTCGAGCCCATGCCACCGCCGCCGAGAAGGTGTCTGCCATCGTCGTCGGACCTGGGTTTTCTCATCGCGAACTCGGGACCAAGATTACTGGATACCTGCTTGCGAGGTCGGAAGGTTACTGGCTGGTCTTCGAGCCCGACGAGGTCGAGTACTACTGTTTCTGGGGATCAGATGCGGACAGCCTTGGAGCCTATGGCGTCTGCGGCAATCCGCTCTACTGCTGGTGGGACTGAGCGAGAAAGGAGAAGCCGCACTGGTCAACCATCGACGAGCAACGGCCACAACCACTCGCCGTCACGGGCAAAATTCGGCTACAACCAGTCGTTCGCTGCGGCGGCACAATGCGGCCAAGTCGACACCCCACACGAGCCCTGAATAGAAAGCCAACTATGAAATGTTCGCAATGTGGCGGCGTCGATTTCGAAAGGCCCGTTGAGCTCAGTGCGCTGGAGATATGGATATGTGAAGGCTGCGGCTCCGAGATGGCGGTTCACTGCCACTACCTTCCTGACATCTCCGGGTTTCCCAAGCAAGATTGGTTCGCCGGGAAGTTTCTGGTTGGGGAGAGAGCCAACGCTGCCAAAAGCTACCTCAAGCTAAAGCGTTTTCTCAACGGTTGCGAACGCTTCGACCCGAGCAGGCTTGAGAAGCAGTTTCTTGGTGGGGCTCTCGAGTGGGATTTGGGGCTGTTCCCCGACTTCGAGGTCGAACGCCTCACAAGCGAATCGACGGCGACAGGAATTCAGATCGAATTCGACAAGGTTCTCGAATAGAGGTGGCCAGAATCGATCCCTGCTCGTTAGGACGATAGGCTATCTGTGCTGCAGAGGGCTACGAGGAGGCTGACCAAGGTCCCCAGAACGACGCCTTGCGCAGACGCTGACTATCAAAATGGGTCCCTTCGCGACGGTAGTGCGACCGGCTACAGTCGGCCGAGGCTGTGTGGAAACGCCCTCGTCGCGCAAGTATGCCGAACTCTCATGCTGTCGATGCCTTGGTGGGCCTCAATAGGCAGCCAGTAGGCGGTCTGTCGAGAATGACTGCGTTTGATGTGCACTGGAGCGCCGCATGTCGGCAAGGCTGCATTTAAGAGGCTCACGCCCCCACCAGCTGCATCGCCTTCATCGTCTTCGCCATCCCCAGAATCCGCATCACCCGCTTGAGGTTGTAC